>CAZNNK010000012.1:0-20681 GCA_964574085.1 uncultured Coleofasciculus sp. | reverse complement strand
ATTCGTTGTGAGTTTGAAGAAAATTTCAAGCTCAAGGAAGACCCCAGGGTGACCTGGATTGGTAAATTCTTGCGATATACGAGCCTGGATGAGTTTCCGCAATTTTGGAATGTTTTGAAAGGAGATATGAGTGTGGTCGGTCCTCGCCCCTTAGTCCCGGAAGAAATGCATAAGTACGGGCGTTACATGGATAAAATCTTGACCATTAAACCGGGCATTACTGGACTATGGCAAGTGTCAGGACGCAATGACATTCCCTATAACCGTCGGGTGCAAATCGATGTTTATTACGTGAATTTTCAAAATTTTTGGCTTGACTTATGGCTGATCTTGAAGACAATTGGCGTAATGATTGCCCCAAAGAATAATGGGGCTTACTGATCAGTTAAGCATGGGGAGCATGGGAGGATTAATTCGGAATTAAACCTCTCGGCTCAAACTCAGTCCATGAGTGTAGCATTGTGATAACTTCAGCCTTCAATGCTGACGTTCTCTATCGCTATTGACGGGGAAAGTTGGGAATAGGCGATCGGCGTTTAAATCTCAAAACAGGTTCACTCAATGTTATTCTCTTAACCTCAATGCGTAGTGCTATACAATCGGGCAAGAGAGATCATCGAACTCCGACATGGTAGGCTTGATAGGTCATGAGTCAAGAGCAAGTTGATCTATGCTGGGAATTTTAGGATAATCTAAGGAATCATTTCCCTGATCCCAAGATCCAGTCGGGACATTAACACTCTTGTCAAGCACTGTTGCCCATACGCATCACAGGACGATTCAAGGATGACGCAACCCAAACGAGCGCTGATTACAGGCATAACTGGTCAAGACGGTTCCTATTTGAGTGAGTTATTACTGGACAAAGGCTACGAAGTTCACGGGATTGTCCGGCGGACTTCTACCTTTAACACCGATCGCATTGACCATATCTATGTTGATCCTCACAATCAAGTTGCCCGATTATTTCTACACTACGGGGATTTGACCGATGGCGTAACCTTGCGCCGCATTCTGGAGGAAGTCAGACCCAAAGAAATTTACAATTTGGGCGCTCAATCTCACGTTCGCGTCAGTTTTGACTGTCCCGAATATACGGTGGATGCCGTGGGAATGGGAACCCTGCGCCTGTTGGAAGCGATTCGGGATTATCGTAATCGCACGGGTATTGATGTGCGCTTCTATCAGGCGGGTTCGTCGGAAATGTTTGGTAAAGTCCAGGAAGTCCCCCAAAAGGAAACCACTCCATTTTATCCCCGTAGTCCTTATGCTTGTGCCAAGGTGTATTCCCATTGGCAAACGGTGAATTATCGCGAGTCTTATGGGATATTTGCCTGCAATGGTATCTTGTTTAACCATGAATCGCCACGTCGCGGGGAAACCTTTGTCACCCGTAAGATTACTCGGGCGATCGCCCGGATTATCGCTGGAGAACAGAAAAAACTCTATCTGGGGAATCTAGATGCCAAGCGAGACTGGGGGTATGCCAAGGACTACGTTCAAGCCATGTGGTTGATGTTGCAACAAAACGAAGCCGACGATTACGTCGTCGCCACGGGTGAAACGCACTCGATTCGGGAATTTCTAGATATTGCCTTTAAATGTGTCAATTTGAATTGGCAAGACTATGTAGAGTTTGACCCCCGTTATCTACGTCCAGCGGAAGTGGAATTACTGATTGGTGACCCCGCAAAAGCTAAGGAAAAGTTAAATTGGCAACCCTCTTTATCCTTTGAACAGTTAGTCGCCTTAATGGTAGAAGCTGATTTACGAACCTTCGGCAAGTCATCCTCTAACAGTGAAGGATCACAACTGTTTGAAAAATACAAGGAAAATACTTACGAACATTCCCGGTATCACGCCCCTGTTGATTGAGAAAAGGTCAAAAGTACGCATTCTTAAGGGCGGATGCGAGTCAATCTGAGGAGACGGTAGCCAATAACCTATTAAGACTATCCGCCCTGAAATTACCCATTATTCAGTGTTTTCATGTATCTAATATTATCATGAACAAGGACTCAAAAATTTATGTAGCCGGTCATCGCGGCTTAGTGGGTAGCGCCATTGTTAGATGTTTACGCGATAACGGGTATACCAATCTTATCCTCAAAACTAGCCAAGAGGTGGACTTAAGACGCCAGCAAGCTGTCGAGGATTTCTTTGCGGCTGAACGCCCAGAGTATGTGTTGATCGCAGCGGCAAAAGTGGGGGGGATTAATGCTAACAATACCTACCGGGCTGAGTTTCTCTATGACAACTTAATGATCGAGTCGAATATTATTCACAGCGCCTATTTGTCTGGTGTGGAAAAATTGTTATTTCTCGGCTCATCCTGTATCTATCCCAAACACTGTCCCCAGCCGATGCAGGAAGAACACCTACTCAGTGGGTATCTGGAACCGACGAATGAACCTTATGCGATCGCCAAAATTGCCGGACTGAAACTTTGCGAAAATTATTGTCGGCAATATGGCGTGAATTTTATCTCGGCTATGCCCACAAATCTCTATGGTTCTAATGATAATTTCAATTTAGCCAATTCCCACGTTCTCCCCGCCCTGTTGCGAAAAACCCATGAAGCTAAAATTAACAATGCTGAGGCTGTGGAAATTTGGGGAACGGGTTCGCCACTGCGGGAATTTTTATACGTGGATGACTTAGCTGATGCCTTAGTTTTCCTGATGAATCACTATAACGATGTTCAATTCGTGAATGTGGGGACAGGGGAAGAGGTTTCGATTAAAGACTTGGCGCTGTTAATTAAAGCGGTGGTTGGTTATGAGGGTGAGTTAAAATTTGATTCCTCTAAACCTGATGGCACACCGCGTAAACTGTTAGATACCTCAAAAATTAATGCCGCTGGTTGGCAACCCAACATTTCGTTAAAGAAAGGTTTAGAATTGACCTATCAATGGTTTGTCGAGAACTATGAGAGTATTAAAGGAAAATAGTCTGACCGATGAATTTTAATAGTCTGTTCTCTAACAAATGACAACGAATTCATAATCAGGCGTCTAAATCAGGTGTGCCAAAATCTCTCTATACTCCTTTTCGTTCAGAGGGGTTAACTGCTTCTTTTCCACCCAAAATAGGCAGTAATCACAATAACCATTTTCCGGTTTGAGAACTTCGGCTTTGACCATATCATGTTCTCTCTGTGGACTGCCATCGGCATTTTTGAGCGCCGTATATTCTGGGTTAACTTCGTGAATCAATAAGAACTCTTTGAGACGATGAATACTACCCCGATATCGAACGATTGTCCCTGGCAGTATCTGAGAACTGGTTTGCTGTCTAATTTTTAAACCCTTTCTGGAAACCGCGTTGAACATTATTTCGCCTTGACAACAATGTAGGATAATCCCCAGCTACTCGGTGCTTTTTTGATCGAGTAGTTAGGGCTTGCTGCACTTGTTAGGAAGGTAAGCTGTTCGTTCTGCCTATCCTGCGATCGGATTTTACGGTAAGTACCTGGACATCAATTTTGTCGGGCAGAGTTAATTTTTCCAACATTCAAAAAAAGCGATCGCCTCTACTGTCTCTGAGCGGCGATCGCTAATTTGGTTCCCTCAATTTGACGCAACCGATCCATCACGCTCACCACCCGACCATGATCGACTTTTTCATCAGCATTGACAATGACCAGGGATTCACTATTCGGCACAACTAAAGCGCGAACGGCTTCTTCAAGCGCCTCTAATTCAATCGACTGGCGATTCAGGGCAATCTCTCCATCCGGCTGAATCGTAACCGTAATTTCAGTACTCGGCTGATTTTGGGCAGTTGTCGCATTCGGTAAATTCACCGACAACCCTTCTGAACGGGTCAAGTATAGCGTCGAAATAATGAAAAATGCCAAAATCGAGAAAATCACATCGATCATCGGCACGATGTTGATTTCTCCTGGCTTCTCTGACTCATCGGGGAGCCGCATAAACCTCTCTCCTTTGCTCGTATTGACGACGATAAAGCAGTTCTAACTGACCGCCATATTCCTGAATCAACGCCAGTTGTCGCTGATAAAATCCTCGGAAAATATTGGCGAAAAAGAGGGTGAAAATTGCCACAACCAACCCCATGACGGTTGAAACCAAAGCTTCGGAAATTCCTCCCGTGACTCCCGTCGTGCGGGTTCCCCCAACATCACCAATATTCAGCGAAGAAAACGCTGTGATCAAACCCAAAATCGTTCCCAAAAGACCGAGGAGAGGAGAAATACCAACAATCGTATCAAACACGGTATTAAATCGCTTCAACGTTGGCAATTCTGCCTGCGCTGCACTCTCTAAAGCCAGACGGAATTCCTCCGGGTTGGGGTTATCGAGTTCTAACGCTTCGAGAAAAATTTTGGCGATCGGCAAATCAGCATTCTGCTGTAGATAGTTGATCGCCGCGTCTGGCTTTTCTCGGTAAACCTTCAGAAAGTCTCTCACAACTCGGCGTTGCCGACGAGTGACCCGAAACCAAAAAAACAATCGCTCTACAATCAGGGTGACTGCCGCTAGGGAAAACAGGAGTAGGGGCCAAGCGACGATTCCGCCTGCCTGGAAAAATGAAATAATGGGCATAGCCTCTCTTGCAATTGTGATTCAACAAGCTCAGCCAGCTTTCCGGCGTACCGTGGGAGTACAAGCTGATAATTATTTTCAATAGATGTATTGCTAAATGGGTTTCCTTGTCAAGTATCTCTGTGCAAAAAATCTGACCTTTAAGGGGTGGTGATCAAATGTCCACAAAGACTTTAAAGGCTAAAACTGCCGATATTCGTGCTTTTCAGCCACCTTGACACCATAGTATTGATGGCAACTGGAGCAACAATATTTGATTTGACAGGCGTACCCAAGCCGCATTTTAATAAAAAATATTTTAGCCAAGTACAGGAGATGCTAAAGAGCCAAATTTGACAGCTAGTCGGGATAGTGCTAAACACTTCATTGGCAGCAACCCAAGATACTGCCAAGGACGTGAAACTCGTTGGATCTGTTGAGCCATTGAGCGATCACATCTTGGCGCGGGCAGAGTCATGGTGTTTCATTTAAGGCGAATCCAGAAATCATCACAACGCTCTACGAATAGCTAAAAAGTCAAAGCCTGACAAGTGCTAATGACTGGAATGGTGATATAGTTGAAATCGGAACTCGGTTCTAACGGGGAGCAGCCGTTAGAGGTAACGGGGAAAGTTCGGTGTAAATCCGGCGCTGTCCCGCAACTGTGATGAGACTGATGTCTCTGAGTCAGGATGCCCGCCGATGTTAGTTGAACTGTAATTCTATCTGCGAGGTACAGAGGATGGTAAATGCATTTTTTCCACGTTCAATAACTCTGAGAATAATTTTGCCGCTACATCTCTAGCGTTGCTGGTTTTGACTCGCTGGTTTTGACTCGCTGGTTTTGACGTAGAGTAGAACGCTCTCGTCAGCCTTCACCAAACTTTTTTCATTTAGTTGTTTTGGGCAACAGTTGCGTTGTTGCTTAGGATAATTTCTTTGTTATTGCGACGGCAAGGTCGTCATAAGGTGACGAATTGTAGTCGTGAGTAACGCATCTGGACACCCTTTTCAGGCATTTTGCGAGGTTTCAGTGGATAGCAGTTGTTTGTTTTCCCCCCAGAATATGGGGATGTTGGGCGGGAGTTTGACTGGATTGATAACGGTAGTGATGATCGCTTCTACACCAAGTGCGATCGCCCAAACGCCATCACCCGACGCCGACATTGAGGCAGAAGAAATTGAAATTATCGTCATAGACGAAATTTTGAATCAGCCCGTGTATGCACCATTTCGGCGAGAAGCCACCGTGAGAGACTCCACCCGCCCAGTCTATGTGATTAACCGGGAGCAGATTGAAGCCCAGGGAGCGAGGACAGTTCAGGAAGCTTTAAAATACCTGCCAGGAATTCTGAGTGATGGCACGGCTGGGGGGCAGTTGGGTGCCTTGAGCAGTCAGTTTATCCGTGGCTCCAATTCGGCACAGGTCTTAATTTTACTTGATGGTCGCCCGATTAATGACGTGGGCTTTTTTGGTGGGTTTGACCTGTCAGAATTCACCACCGATAACATTGAACGCATTGAGTTACTGCCGGGGGGTGGCTCTACCCTTTATGGTTCAGACGCACTAGGTGGTGTGATTAACATTATCACTCGTGTCCCATCAGATCAACCCGAAGTTACCCTGCGGACAGCAGCAGGAAGCTTTAGCTTAAATGAGCAGGCAATTCAAACCAGGGGGCGCAGTGGCGGAATTGGTTGGACATTAGGTTACACGCGCACTGAGGCGGAGAATGATTTTCCCTTCGAGATTGATCGCATTAACCTAGAGGATGATCGCGACAATGCCGATGTTTTGTACAATAACGCCAACTTGAAGCTAGAAGGGCAACTGGATAATCGCAACACCCTCAGCTTCAGCGCCCTCTACCTCACCAAAGATTTTGGGGTGGCGGGAGGGGTGCCGATTCCAGATAGTATTGGCGAATTTAACACCCTTACTCCTAAAGCACGGCAATATACCGATGAAGTGTTGTTAGATCTGACTTGGCAATCCAAATTAGGGGGTGGCGACAATTCCCTGCTAACCAGCCGCATCTATGCTGATTTCCTTAACTATAACTACAACAATCCCGACCCAGACACCTTTGGAACTCAAGATGAGGTGAATCGTCGGGCGATTGGGCTGCAAGTGCAGCACAACTGGCAAGTGGCGAAGAACCAAACGCTCACCTATGGTGCCGATTACCGCAACACGCGATCGCGCAATACTACCTTCAGTTACGGTATTAACACGACTGAGGTGAACTACGATGGCGACATCACCCAAGGCGCACTGTTTACCCGCTATGAGGCGAAGTTCACCCCCAGTTTCAGCGTCAACTTGGGGCTGCGGCAAGATTTTAATAGCCTGGTGAATGGCTCATTTACCTCTCCAAGCGTTGGCGCACGACTGGCTCTAGGAAACAGTACGACGTTACGAGCCAACTATGCCAGAAGTTTTCGGGCACCGCAAATTTCCAACCTCGAAGGATTAGCTGCTTTTAATGTGGAGGGGAATCCTGAGTTAAAACCGGAACGGGGAGATAGCTTTGACATCGGTATCGACCAAGAATTGGGTGAGATTGGGTTACTGCGGCTTACCTTTTTTAGTAACACCATTTCCGATCTGATTAATTTTAAGTTTGGCTCTCCCAGCACTTACGAAAACATCGGTAAAGTGAGAACATTGGGCTTAGAAGCGGCTCTGAATGTGGAGCTTGCCCCCAATCTTTATGCCTTTGCCAACTATACATTGAATGACCCACAGATTGTCAGCGATCGCAACCCCGATATTGAAGATAACCAACTGAGCTTCCGGGATGCCGACAGCCTCAATGTTGGACTGGCATACGAAACGCCCGGAGGACTCTATACGGGTATAATTATGCGCCACCTGAGTCGTTACTTCGTCAACAACACCAATACTGAATCCCTACCAGGATATACCACCGTCGATCTACAACTCCGTATTCCCCTAGGCAGAACTGTGGTATTCAACGGCAACCTGGATAATTTATTTGACGAACAATACGAGCAATTTCCCGGTTTTCCTGCCGTGGGACGCAGCGTTCGTCTTGGTATTAGTGCCACATTTTAAGAATTTCTCTTAAGCATTACGGCGTAATGTGTATGGTTTACTAAGTTTTCAGTTTTGAAGTTTTAGTTTAAAAGGAAGAATCGATAATGACAACATTCCAGCGTCGAGTTACCCCCCTGAATCAGGTGACGCAAGAGTCTTTACCCAATGGGGGTTGGATTGAATATGAGGACTTTCCCACCCCAATCGAAGTGACAGGTCCCCTACTCTACTCTCTATTTCAAGAGCATTGGCAAGAGGTAGGGGTGGGGCATGTTGTTGATGGCAGTGTGTTGGAGTTGGAATTCAATCAACCCCCGAAAATTTTGCGCTTGTACGATGGTTATCTCACCGTTGTTACCGAAGGGTGGCATTTACACCTGTGTTTAGAAGAAAATTTGGGTGGACCCTCGTGTCAAACTCCTATAGAACTTCGGCAAAAACGTTTAGTGAGTCGAGGGGCGTTGTACCGTCGATTTAATCCCCGTGGACAAGCACGAAGCTGGGGAATTCAGTTTTGGAATGGGGCGGGAGAACGGATGATGAATTTGTTTTTACCGAATCCTTATGTGGGTGAGCATGATGATTTATTACCGGAAAATAAACCGAATCTAGAAAAGCTTAAGCTTTATGAAACGATTCGTAAAATCTATGTTTTGGGTGAGCAGGAGATTCCCTATCCCGAGAATCCGTTGAAGCGAGCCTTTATTTCTGTATGTCGATCGAGCCGTTGCAATCCTTCGCAAAATTGGCAACCGATTTATGAAGCGCTGCAAAAATCAGTGGAGAAGGCTGAACTGAATATTGATGTGATTAATTCCGGTTGTCTAGAAGTATGTAAAATGGGACCGATTGTCTTTTATTCCGGAGATAGAACTTGGTACACTCGCGTCACACCAGAACTGGCGGAGCAAATTGTACAAGAACATTTAGTTGAAGGGAAAAAATTGACTTCCCATGTCTATCCTCGTGCTGTTGTTCAGGAGTCGTAATTGAAACGTTTTTTTCTTTTAATACTGTTAGGGGGATGGCTAGCGCTCTCGCTCAATAGCTGTCGGAATCCCTCCATTCAACAACCGACTTTACAACGTCCTGGTTGCGTTAAAAACTACAACCCTAATCAAGATTATTTTCCAGAAAAAACTCAAATTCAATATGCTCAAGGTTTCCAAGTTGAATATCACAAGCATTACAAAGTAATTACAGTTAATAATCCTTGGCGTGATGCTAATCGAAGTTTTCAATATGTTCTGGTTCAGTGTGGAACTCCCGTGCCATCTGGATTTGAACAGTCGCAAGTCGTGGAGGTTCCGATTCAACGGATTGCCGTACTTTCAACGACTCATTTAGGACATTTAGACTCGTTGCAGTTACTCGATAGACTGGTAGCGGTTAGCAATATTAAATTGGTTTATAGCCAAGAGGTTCGCCAATATCTTCAAGAAAATAATGTTCAAGAAATTGGGAGTAATACTAACTTGAACATTGAAAAAATCATCGACCTATCTCCTGATTTAATTACCACCTATGGAACTGGGAATCTTCAACAGGATGCTCATCCTCAGTTACTCGAAGCAGGATTGAAGGTGGCGATTAATTCTGAATACATGGAATCAACTCCTTTAGGTCATGCAGAATGGATAAAATTTACGGCGTTATTTTTTAATCAGGAGCAAGCTGTCAATCAACAGTTTAATCAAATGGTTAAAGCGTATAAAAGTGTAGTTGCGATTGCTCAAAAGGCTCAAAATCAACCAACAGTCATTACGGGTTTTCATCGAAATGGGACATGGAATATCCCCGGTGGAAATAGCTATGTAGCCAAATTTTTAAAAGATGCTGGAGCTAACTATTTGGGAGCAGATAATGCTGAGAGTGGCAGTATTCCCCTGAGTTTTGAAGCGGTGTACGATCGCGCCCTCAATGCCCAAGTTTGGCTCAATGGCAGTCAGGATTGGACAAGATTACAGGATGTGGCGAGTACAGATGAACGCTACACAAAACTTTCTGCATTTAAATCCGGGCGCGTGTTTAATAACAATGCGCGGGTGAATGAATTTGGGGGAAATGATTACTGGCAAAGTGGTACGATTAGCCCCCATCTGGTTTTGTCGGATTTAGTGAAAATCCTGCATCCAGAACTGTTGCCCGAACATCAACTAATTTATTATCAGCCTTTAAAGTAATGAGTTGGCGAAAACTGGCTGCTCGAAATTCTCGGCTGTGGATGTTTGTGGGTTTACTGGGTATCCTCATCGCTTTGTTGTGTTGTAGTTTGGCGATGGGTTCAGTGTCTATTCCCCTGGGGGATGTTTTAGCAATCCTTCAAGGGCAGGCTGCCCAGAAAGCCAGTTGGAGTACAATTATCCTGCAATTTCGTCTCCCGAAAGCGATCGCGGCAATGCTGGCGGGTTCAGCCCTGGCGGTGAGTGGTTTACAGATGCAAACCCTGTTTCAAAATCCCCTGGCTGGCCCTTATGTTTTGGGTGTGAGTTCCGGTGCGAGTTTAGGAGTGGCTTTGGTGGTACTCGCTGCCGATATCATGGGGGTGCAAAGAATTGGCTTAACGGGAAGTCAGCCAACGGTAATCGCGGCACTTTTGGGTGCATTCGGCGTGATGTGCTGCGTGGTGGTGGCGGCGAATTATGTCAGAAATTCGGTGACGTTGCTGGTTGTGGGATTGTTGTTCGGCTATGTCACCAGTGCGGTTGTGAATCTCCTGCTGTACTTCAGTGTGCCTGAGCAAATTCAAACCTATATTATCTGGACGTTTGGTAGCTTTGCTACAGTGACACAGCAGCAGATTCCGTTTTTCGGGGGGATGGTACTGGTGGGAAATGCGATCGCTTTGAGCAGTAGTAAAGCGCTGAATCTGTTGCTGTTAGGGGAAACTCAAGCGCTCGCCTTGGGACTGAACCTCTCGCAGATGCGCGTCGTGCTCATTGCCAATGTCTCGATCTTAGCTGGCACGGTAACGGCATTTTGTGGACCAATTGCCTTTATCGGAATTGCCGTTCCCCATTTGGGGCGTGCCCTGTTAAAAACAGCCGATCATCGATTACTGATACCCGCTGTTATGGTACTGGGGGCTAACCTGGCAATAGCCGCCGATTTAGTCGCTCAACTGCCCGGACAGCAAACAACCTTACCTTTAAATACCGTCACCGCACTCTTAGGGGTACCGATTGTTCTAGGCGTCATTTTGCGAAAATAGCGGAGTGGTTTTGTCCAAGGAATGCGCGAGCATGTGGGGAAAATTCTGGTTCAACTGAGCGAAAGCCAGGGTGCCAGCCGAATTGGCATGGGTGAAAGGGCTCTTCCTACGTACCTGATTAAATAGGCTTGTGATGATTTAACGACCAAGTTGAGCCGCCGCAAATAACCTTATGATTCTCACAGATAACCTCTCGGCGGTCGGCTCCAACGACTTGTTAGCCTGCGCCGCAGTAATTGACTGAGTGTTGGTACTCATTTCGCTAGCAAGGTTACGCTACACTAGCAATGTAAATTAAGCTTTTCTGAAACTGCAATGGCTACCCTCCAGATTGAGAACTTGCCAGACGAACTTTATAACCGCATTCAAAGCCTTGCTGCGGATCACCATCTTACTCTAAATGAGGCAGTGATTCATATATTGCAGCAAGCGTTTCAGCCTAATGAGCTAAAAATGCTTCATGAATGTGAGGCGAAGCCGATGTCAGAAATTTTACGGAAAATTCGTGATCGTCCTAGAATTGACCCAAATAGCTTTGGAATACCCGATAGCACTGTTTTGATTCGAGAGGATCGCAACAGATGACAAATCCACTACGATGTGTGTTGGATACAAAGCTCTACAGCAGGGCTGCTGTGTATTCGCCCAAAATTGGAGAGATGCACGAGCTTCTGTTGGGCATCTGTCAACATTCCTCAACCCAACCTACGCTCCGAAGAGCGATCGCACTTACCCTTAAATACCGTCACTGCACTTGACGGGGTACCGATTGTTCGGAGGGTCATTTGGCGAAAATAGCGGAGTGGTTTGAGTTGTGCAAGGTGTGCGCGAGCATGTGGAGAAAATTATGGCCCAACCAAGCCAAAGCATTGTGCGATCGGAATTGGCATGGGTGAAAGGGCAAGACTATGTACAAGGGTTCAATAGCTTTGTGATGATTTAACGGTGAAGTTGTGCGGCGGCAGATCGCCTTGAACTCATCACCAAGATCTCTCGCCCGTCTGCACCAACGCAGTGTTATGCTCCGATTACCTGCGGAAGTTCGGCCAAAATTGCGGGAGGGCTCAGCCGTCTCTGAGAGTATAGTCTTGGGTTCAAAGGTTTGAGTCTACCCTTGGGCTTGTTAAGCTATTAAGGATCTTTTGGAGCATCAAAGGCTTCAATAATTCCCGTTTTAACACAATTAAGAGGGACATTTTGAAAAGTAGAAGGTAGCTGTTTACTAACATCTGGGTTACTAACATAAATATTAATAAAACCATCACCAATTCCTACCCCTTCAACTCCTGCAAGATGCTGATATTCCTTTTTAACAGCCTTTTTGACAGTCGCTAAATCTGGTTTGTCTTGGGACAATTCTTGATGAGAATTCATAATTACCCTCTCCTTGATCACTCTTTACCCTTACAGTATATCAATATCAAACCGAGACAGCACTTTATCAATGGGACAAGCAAAGGTTTGATTTCCGCCTCCTGCAAATAATAATCCCACAGGACGACGAGTCATCGCATCAACAATTAAAGAACCTGAATCTCCTCCTTGACTAAACAGACCATTAACCCCTTGAATCGCTAATTGATCTTCAAAATTAGCAATTTTTTGACCAAAGCGTACTCGAACATCTGCCGCAATGTCCATTATTACACCTATCGTGTGTCCTGTTGTACGTCCATGTTTACGAACAGATTGATATAAAGCAGATGTCATCGGAGGTTGTTGCACATTGCCAATGGTTAGAATACTAGGTCTGACATCATCATTGTTAATAACCTTGGCGATCGCAGCATCAATAAAGTTAGGCTTATCATCTAAAGAAATGGTTTCAAAATCTGTTAATTTAGCAATTGGTTCAGTTCCTTGATCCAATTTACCAGGTTCAATAATATTATCATCAATTTGGGCTTGATTAGAATCGGCTAAAACGTGATTATTGGAGAGAATAAAGATTTCATTATCACCTCCTGCTGTTTTTTTAACTAAACAGCCTAATGTTCCTGCTGTAATGTTGAAATGTCCCACAGAAGTCCCACATTCAACAGGTCTTGCTAAAGCACTTAAGTCATAAACGGGAATAACATCGGTTAGTTTTCCATTAATTTCTTCAGGGACTTGTTCATTACTAGAAATCTGGCTTTTGGGTAATTTAGAACGAACATAAACCCGTAAAGCAAGATCATCAACAACAGTATCCCCAGAAATTTTTACTCCATAACCCACACCAACAATATTGCTAGTATTAGGAATTCCACTTAGCTGAGAAATTCCTGCTTCTTGAGGAATTGCACCAAAAGCTCGTACTAAAAACTCACCTTTAAAGTTTTTAGCCTCTTGTAATAAGTCAGGAGTTGGGACTAGACGCTCACTCATTTTTTAAGTAACTCCTTTTGAATCGGAACGTAAAGGTAGTCGATGGGAGATTTTGTCGAAACTGGCGCAAAGTGTCTAGTAAATCTGCCCAATATTCTCTGGGAGTTGCTTCAATTTCATGTAGCAACGATTCAAGAGAGGTTGTAGATGGACTAGAAGGATTTACCATAGCCTAGAACTGCGTTCCAACTTTGTCGCCTCAATCTTAGCGTAAATATTGCGGAGTGGTTTTGTCCAAGGAATGCGATCGCATGATTGCGCTGCGCTCCGCCATCAAGGCTATCCAGGATCAAATAGAGGTGATAGCTGGAATTTACCCAACCCCCGAAAATCTGCGTCCTCTACAAACGTTGAGGATTTGCTATTTAAACTTTAGTTGATCAGGAGAAAGTGCTATGAGTTACGTTGAATCGAGTGTGGCGTTCAAACAATCTACTGTCCTAGATTGGCAGCGGGGATGGGAAGCGATCGCTAAACGTCAATTATGGTTTTTCCTACTCTTGACTCTGGGAAGTGCTAGCAATGTCCTGTATACTTGCACCGTTCCCTTGGTAGGATTTGGTGCGATCGCTGGAGCAACGCTTCCCCGTCGCCGTGCTCTTGTCACGGTTATGAGTATGTGGTTAGCTAATCAAGTCTTAGGATTCACGATTCATCAGTATCCCTGGACGCTCTCCACCTTTGCCTGGGGATTGGTGCTAGGCTTGGGAGCCGTTCTGGTGACTCTGCTAGCCTCTCTCAAGCTCAAGCTCAGTCAAAACGACTTGACTGCTTATGGTGCGTGGTTAGGAATTGCTCTGGTGATTGGTTTTGGGGTTTACGAGTTAACGATTTGGTTGGCTTGTTTGGTGCTGGGGGGATGCGACAGTTTTACCCTGCCAATTTTATGGGGAATTTTCCAAGGGAATGCGATTTGGGCGATTTCCCTGACAGCGATTCACAGCTTGCTTGTTTGGGATACCCTACGCCTATGTCAGCGCAATGGGACACCTCTTAAAAAAAATGCCTAAAACTGGGAACGTTGGATAGCTCAATCCCCACCTCATCCTGGTGGAGTTGAGCGCCATTCTCAACGCTGCATACCGACAAGAGAAATTGATGCCCATGTCCATCACCATCGCTCAACTCACTGATACCCACCTCTGCTGCTATCCTGACGCTGAACTGCGCGGCTGTCGTCCTTGGCACAGACTCAAAGCTGTGATGCAGCGTGTCGCTCAAGTCAAGCCAGATTATCTCTTGCTGACAGGAGACATTGCCGATACAGGTTCATCCTCTGCCTATCAACAATTAATTGACCTGATTAGCCCTCTGCAAATTCCCACCTACTGGCTTTCCGGCAACCACGATTGCCCGTCGGTAATGGCAGAAGCTCTTGTTCATCCCCTTTTCCATGCACCGCCAGCCGTAACTTTGGGAGATTGGCAATTGGTGTTATTGAATTCAACCTTACCTACTGCTCGTTTTGGGGAAGGGGAAATATCTCAACATTCCTTGCAAAGTCTAGCAAAAATTCTCGAAATCGAACGTCCCACCCTAATTGCTCTGCACCATCACCCCTTACCCTTTGGCATTGATTGGCTCGATCAGATGCAAGTTCAAAATGCCGATGAACTCCTTGCCTTGATCGATCGCGCCTCCCAAGTACAAGCCGTAGTATTTGGTCATATTCACACCACGTTTCACCAACAACGGGGCAATACTCATTTTTACGGCAGTCCTTCCACTTGTTTGCAGTTAGATTTACCTCAAGCTATGCCCAAGGACAAGCAACCGGGTTTTCGCTTGCTCCACTTGCATCCCGATGGCACGCACCAGACTGCAATTTATCGCGTTGTGGTATGACGTTCAACGGGTTTCCCTTCAAAAAATCGGGAGAATAAATATAGAGGTTGATAGATCATCCCTATCAAAGACGTTTTCACAGCTTAATGAATATTATTCCCTAGAGAGATGATCAAGTATTCCCAGCTCCCAGACGTAGCCTGTTACGTCTCTACAAGCTCCCAGACGTAGCAGGCTACGTTTATACAAGCTTACCCAGCTCAAGTATTTCCGCTCCGCCGCGCTGCCTCCAGTTATTTTTCTTGACAATGACCGCTTAGTCATTTTATTATCATCTGACGCTTAATGAAAGCTATATGCAATAATTGGGAGCGGTTAATAAGGTGCATAGCGTATGAGCCTATCGAGCTTCTGTATAGAGCAGCACAAAAAGGAACAAGAGGCTCTCAAAAAGTTTCTCATCTATAGCTTCGCTGGGAGTGCAGTGCTGCATATAGTGCTGGCTCTTGGCGTAAGCTGGGCTTGGGAAACAAGACCGGAACTTGCCGAAGAGCCTATTGAAATCATACTTGTGGAGGAACCTGAAGTCCCTAAACCAGAAGAACAACCTCTAAAAGAAACTCCAAAGCCAAAACCAAAGGCAGTTGAAACCCCAACTCCACCGCAACCGCAAAAAACCCAGATACCAGAGCCAATTAAACCGCAGCAACGGGCGGAAGCTTTACCTCAACAACCCATCCAGCGACCCGTACCCGCTATACCAGCAACACCTCAAAAACCTGTAACGCCACCTGCACCCACCTCAGTAGAGCCACCCACTGAACCGACAAAGGAACGCAGCCCCGTTGTTACACCTCCCTCGGAACCCGTTCGTGAACCCTCAGAACCCACTCCTCTATCACCACCTGAACCCGTAGCCATCAATAATTCACCACCGCCCCGCCCAGAGAACAATTCCCAACCGCTTCAGACTGACTCAGACGTAGAAAACATTAGAGAACGCTTAAGCGAACCAACGACGACAGAATCAGCCGCGTCCCCCAATGATGACGCCTCTGAAGCCGACCCCACATCCCCAGGTGAAGTGGCAACAAATCCCTCAGCCCCCCCACAACCCAGAGGAGTTTCTGGAATACTTTCGGATGCATCAAAAGTTGCTGAGAACATCAGAGAGCGCCTGAGCGATAGTTTTTCCCCTTCGACAGATTCTGCAAGTGATAGTGACCCAATCGCTAACCCTGGAGTACCCGGTGAAGTGGCAACAAATCCCTCAGCCCCTACACGACCTAGAGGAGTTTCTGGAATACTTTCGGATGCATCAAAGGCTGCTGAGAACATCAGAGAGCGCCTGGGCGATAGTTTTTCCCCTTCGACAGATTCTGTGAGTGATAGTGACTCAATCGCTAATCCTGGAGAACCAGGAACAGTAGCGACCAATCCCTCAGCCCCCACACGACCCAGCAGCAGTTCCCAACCGCTTTCAGGTTCTGCTTCGGGTTCCCAACCATTCAGAGAAAGCTTAGGCGGTGAGAGTTCTACCCAACGAGCTTCATCAAGTGGTGACGACTCAATCGCTAATCCTGGAGTACCCGGTGCAGTGGCAACCAATCCCTCAGCTCCCCCACGACCCGCAGGCAACTCTGAGTCACTCCCTGTTTCCTCAGCAGCAGGTTGCGTGGCAACAAGCAAGCCTAAATTTCCATCATCACTAGCCAATCAAGGCATCGAAGCGAGACCCGTTGTCGAATTAATCGTCGATGGAAGCGGCAAGGTAATCGAAAAGAAACTTGTGGAACCCAGTCCTTATCCGGCTATCAATCAAGCAGCCCTTGAAACTGTAACCAGTGTGAGTTGTCCCGCACAGGGCAACCGCCGTCGAGTACGCATGGGAATTAGTTTTGCTCAGGAGGGAACTGACTTTGAACGGCAAGCCCGTCAACGCGCCGAACAGCTAGAACGGGAACGTCAAGAACGGGAACGTCAGGCGCAGCTAGAACGGGAACGCCAAGAACGGGAACGTCAAGAACAACTTGAACAAGAGCGTCGAGAACAAGAGCGTCAAGAACAACTTGAACAAGAGCGTTTAGAACAGGAGCGTCAAGAGCAACTCGAACAAGAACGTCTAGAACAAGAACGTCAAGAGCAACTCGAACAAGAACGTCGAGAACAAGAGCGTCAAGAACAACTTGAACGCGAACGCCTAGAACAGGTGGAAGAATTACCCCCTCCCGAACCTACAGAGTAAGAATGTAACCCAATGTTAGATGCAATCTCTAAAAATAACTCAACAATTAGCCCCATCTATTTCAATAAAGGAGGTATTTGTCTAATGCTTCGTACAATCGGACGATTTGGATTAACCTTACTCATTGCCTCAAGCGTAGATATTGCCAGCCACGTTATCAATCCCTCGATCGCAGTAGCAGCTGTTGTCAGCTTACCCGATGGGGGTCGCTGTGAAGGGGAAATGAGCAACGGTAACCTTAACGGTGAAGTTGTATGTGAATATGCAAATGGCGATCGCTATGAAGGAAACTTTGTCGATGGCAACAAGAAAGGTCAAGGTACCTACACCTTTGCTGATGGCGGTCGTTATGAAGGTGAATTTAGCAACGACCAACCCAATGGTAAAGGTGTGCGGGTGTACGAAAATGGCGATCGCTATGAAGGGGAGTTTAAGGACGGTCAGCCTAACGGTACGGGAGCCTACATTAGCGCCGATGGCGGTCGCTATGAGGGACAGTTTACGGATGGCAATCCTAGCGGTACAGGAGCCTTTATTTTAGCCAATGGCGATCGCTGTGAAGGGGAAATTCAAGACAGTAGCCTTAATGGGATGGGGGTGTGCGACTATGCGAATGGCGATCGCTATGAAGGTGAACTGAGCAATGGTAAGGCAAATGGTCAAGGAGTCTACACCTTCTCTGAGGGGGGGCGCTACGAAGGAACCTTTAGCAATGGTCAGTTCAATGGTAAAGGGGTTCGGGACTATCCCAATGGCAATCGCTACGAAGGGGAATTTAGTAATGGTAAACCCGAGGGTCAAGGCGTGTACGTCTTCGCTAATGGAAACCGCTACGAAGGTCAATTCAGTAACGGTCAATTTAACGGCGAAGGTGTTTTCACCGATGCCAATGGTAATCGTTACGAAGGACAGTTTAGTAACGGTAAGTTCAACGGCACTGGAATTTATACGTTTGCGAATGGCGATCGCTGCGAAGGACAGTTCAGTGAGGGTCAGTTAAACGGCAAAGCTGTCTGTAACTATGCCAGTGGGGATAGCTTTGAAGGAGAATTCCGCAATGGACAAAGGCAGGGAGAAGGTGTCTATATTTTCGCTGACGGAACCCGTGTGGAGGGAAATTGGGAAAATGGGGAAATGAAAAATTAGTTTGGGAATGGGGAATAGGTGATAGAGAGTTATGAATTATGAATTCATAACTCTCTAAGACCTAGAAACTAAAATCTAAACCCTTTCGAGTTGAAATGGCAATAATTGATTAAAGGAAGAAGCGATTGGCAAGCGAGATTTCTACGGTAAGAGGGAAAAGTAGGGGGCGATCGCGCCTTTTACTCCCCGTGGGTTTGTCACTGAGTCTGTTCATTCTACTGATCAGCTTGGTGGCAAGCATTACCTATGGTGCCGCCGATATTTCCTTCGATACTGTCTATACCGCTTTAACCGACTTTGATGGTTCTACCGATCACCTGATTATCCGCACAGTCAGATTGCCGCGATCGCTGATTGCCATGCTAGTGGGTGCCGCCCTTGCGGTGGCAGGTGCCCTGATGCAGGGATTAACTCGCAACCCTTTAGCGTCGCCGGGAATCCTGGGAGTTAATGCGGGTGCGGCAATGGCAGTCGTCATTGCTGTTTTCCTCTTCGGCTCATCTTCCCTGAGTGTCTATGCTTGGTGTGCCTTTGGGGGGGCAGGTGTTACGGCAATCACCGTCTATTTGCTCGGATCTCTGGGGCGAGGGGGACTGACTCCACTCAATCTGACGATTGCGGGTGCGGCATTGACAGCCTTACTGTCCTCGCTCACCACTGCTATCCTCATCCTGAGTCAACAAACCCTGGATGAAATCCGCTTCTGGTTAGCTGGATCGGTGGCAGGTCGGGATTTCACCTTGTTCTTACAAGTGCTGCCTTACATCGGCATTGGATTAGCGATCGCGTTTGCCTTAGGGAAGCAAATGACCACCCTAACTCTGGGTGACGATGTGGCTAAAAGCTTGGGTCAACAAACCCTATGGGTGAAACTAACCGCCGCCGTGAGTGTGGTTTTGCTGGCAGGGAGCGCTGTCGCGGCGGCTGGTCCGATTGGATTTATTGGTCTGGTGGTTCCCCACATCGTCCGCTTCTTAGTGGGTGTTGATTATCGCTGGATTCTGCCTTATTCTGCCGTTTTTGGTGCCATTTTACTCTTGATCGCCGATATCACTGCCAGGGTGTTGATTAGTCCTCAAGAATTGCCCGTGGGTGTCATGACTGCCCTTGTGGGCGCTCCGTTCTTCATCTATCTAGCGCGGTTCAAGGTGAGACGATGAGAAAAAGCTGGCTGGTTATTCGTCCCCGACTATTGCCGATATCGTTCCGTTTAGAACGGCGCGTACCAACCGTACTCCTCCTATTAGTTTTGGTGACTCTCTTGGCGATCGTTATCAATGTGGGACAGGGGGAATATCCTATTCCACCCTTGGCTGTTTTAAAAACGATTGTGGGGTTGCCGACAGCTAACCCCGACTATGCCTTTATTGTGAATGTGCTGCGGTTGCCCAGAACGTTAGTCGCCTTTGGGGTAGGAGTGGGATTAGCCATCTCTGGGACGATTCTGCAAGGACTAACACGCAATCCCTTAGCCGATCCCGGCATCATTGGGGTGAATGCGGGTGCGAGTTTAGCGGCTGTCAGTTTAATCGTTTTAGTTCCAGATGTGCCGCTGTTTGCCCTACCTTTGTCTGCCTTTGCTGGGGCGTTGTTTGTTGCTATCTTGATCTACCTTCTGGCTTGGGATCAGGGCAGTTCTCCCATCCGGTTAATTCTCGTCGGTGTCGGGATAGCCGCTATCCTAGGGGCTTTGACGAATTTAATGGTCACATTTGGGGAAATTAATAGTGTCAGTCAGGCATTGGTTTGGCTGGCGGGAAGTGTCTACGGACGGGGTTGGCAGCATGTCGGGGCATTATTCCCTTGGCTGGCGGTGTTTGTACCCCTGTCGTTGGCGCTTTCGATGCCACTGAATGCTCTCTCCCTGGGAGATGACCTTGCCAGAGGACTGGGGGCGCGAGTGGAATGGCAGCGCAGTTTGTTATTGCTAATGAGTGCGGCAATGGCGGGTGCGGCTGTGGCTGTGGCGGGTACGATTGGCTTTGTGGGATTGATGGCACCGCACTTGGGGCGTCAGTTGGTTGGACCCAATCACGAAGGGTTAATGCCAACAGCAGCACTGATGGGTGGACTCATTATTGTGCTGGCTGATTGGTTGGCACGAATACTCTTTGCGCCCATCGAGTTGCCCTGTGGTGCGATTACTGCTGCTGTCGGTGCCCCTTATTTTCTCTATCTGCTGGTTCGCAACCGCAAGCGATGAGCCTATCTAATTTAGGGCTTGCTGAATAAGTGTTGGGGAGAAGGGGTGAGGGGGAAGCTGGGGGAGATAGGGGAGATAGGGGAGATAGGGGAGATAGGGGAGATAGGGGAGAT
>CAZNNK010000011.1:0-20794 GCA_964574085.1 uncultured Coleofasciculus sp. | reverse complement strand
GTAGGGGCGGGTTTAGGGACTCAATTCAAATATCCACCAATAATGGAACAACAAAACCCGCCCTTATTCAATTACAATCTCCGTAATAACATCTCAACAAAACCCGCCCTAACACCAAATCCTGACAAAGGACAAATTACAACTAACTATTCCGTTGACTTTTGCCGTACACCTTGCACAATCCGCGAGAGTTCACTCTTTTCATTCACCGTAATCCGACTAGGAGAACCACTGATAATCCGTTCATAATTGCGGAATGAATCCTTAATTTCTGCCCCATCTTTGCTAATGGTGTACTCCCGAATTCCCGTATCGTGCCAAGACCCGCGCATTTTAAAGACATTAATAGCCCGGGACATTTGCCCTCTAATTTCTACATATTGCAGCATTAAAATGGTATCAGTAATCGTAGAAATATGAGAATCCGTAATTGAATTGGAACCCATAAATTGGTCAGTCGTATTGGTAAAAAAGCCCGTAATTTCTTCCTGCTTGGCGTAACCTGTCACCCCAATTACAAACTGACGGAATGCATTATTGGTGACTCCTCGCGCTAACGCCGAAAGCGAATCAATGGCAATGCGAGACGGTTTGAACTCCTGGATTTGGGATTGAATAATTTGCAAATGATCCTCTAATCCTGCCGATTCTGGATAGGAACAAAGAATTTTCAATAATCCTTTTTCCTCCATTTCCTCAAAATCGATTCCCCAGGATAAGCCGTTTCGCGTAAGCTGTGCTCTGGATTCTTCGTAAGCGAAGAGGATCGCCCGTTCTTCATTTAAACAAGCATCATGAATAAACTTACTCACTAATAAAGTTTTTCCCGTTCCCGTAGCTCCCGTTGCCAAGATAATCGAATCTTTAAAGAAGCCACCACCACACATTTCATCCAGGGTTTTAATTCCAGAGGATACTCGAATATTAGACGAACGCTGCGTCAATTGCATCGCCCCTAAGGGGAAGATATTAAATCCTTGGTTGGTGAGGGTAAACGGGTATTCCCCTTTCATGTGAGTTGTACCCCGTAGCTTGAGAATTTCAATCGTGCGGCGTCGGCGTTCTCCTTCCAAAACATTGCGAATAATCACCACATTATCAGAGACAAACTCTTCCACGCCAAACCGCGCCACAGGTCCATACTCTTCCACGCGCTCCGTCGTCATCACTGTCGTCACGCCAATTTGTTTGAGACGAGCGACTAAGCGAAAAATTTCTCGTCGCACCACGGAAGCGGCATCATATTGTTGAAAGATGGCGGTGATGGAATCAACCGAAACGCGCTTGGCTTTGTACTTACGAATCGCGTATTGAATTCGCTCGATTAAAGCGGACAGATCAAAGTTGCCCACCACTTCTTGTCCTTCTGGATCAGGAGAAGCATCCAGAATAAACAGTTTGCCATCATCAATTAACTTTTGCAGATTCCAGCCTAAGCTATGGGAATTTTTAATAATATCGTTGGGAGATTCTTCAAAGGTAACGAAGACACCCGGATCATCGAATTGAGTGATCCCGTTATAGAGGAACTGAACTGCAAACAAAGTTTTCCCCGTACCCGAGGTGCCACTCACCAATGTGGTTCGAGCCACGGGTAACCCCCCATGGCTGATATCATCGAACCCTTCAATCATCGTCCGGATTTTCTGGACTCCTGCTGTGGCAAATTCATCGGGTCTTTGCTCATCTAGATTAAATGGACTCATATTTTTTCATCAATTTTATTTATAGATAGGGCTGGGATCGCCGTCGTCTGAGAATAGATCTCGAATTCGCTATTATGCCATAAAATCTGAACATGACCTAAAAATCAACCTCCCCATCCCGAATTTCTTCATAAAGCAGATCTAATCCGACTAAGACTTTTTCGCGATCAGACAAATCCCCAATAATTTTTCGTACCGGAGGGGGTAAAACTTTCGCCAAGGTTGGAGTTGCTAAAATTTTATCTTCCTCAGCGAGTTGAGGACTTTTGAGAACATCAATAACTTTCAGCGCGTAAACCCCTTGGAATTCATTTTCTAAGATATTTTTGAGGGTTTTCAATGCCGTAACTGAATGGGGGGTGTTCCCAGCCACGTAAAGCTTGAGGATATAAGTTTTTTTTAGGGGACTCATAGGGTTAGCCATTAGGACTTAGCGAAGGATAGTTGCAAATTTAAAAGTAACCCGGAAGAAATTCATTCACCGTTCACGTTAATGAGTCGGGAGCGAATTGCCCTGTCAAGATTATAACTCTCTCGGAATCGAACGACGATACATTTCACCTAGATGGGCAATCACATCGATCAGCGTTAGGCGATAGTCCAAGAGAATCTCTTCATTGCGACCTTCTAGCTTGAGTTGTTGAGAAAAATCATCCATCAAATCCATGTGAACTTCTACAATCTTAGACACAGAGATGTCAGCGAAAAAGGCTTCATTGACAAAATTATCAATTAACTGGTTGATCGTGGCATCTTGACTGAAGTACATTAAAACAATCTGACGATAATCACTTTTAATTTGTTCGAGCAGCTTATCTTTTTCTTGGTTAGGTAAATAGCGAAAGAAAAACTGAGGATTTCGTTTATAGTACACACCAAGATATCCCAGTCGTTCTTTGAGTTTTTCAGATAAGCGATACTGCTGCTTGGTTAAAGAATTCCGATGAGTTTGCTCACTTTTTTGATCCGCACTAGCCGGAAGATTGGGCAAGTTGCAGTTGGGGGAAAGGGCAAGAAACTGAGTAATTGCCTGTTCTATGGCATGTTCTAGGTCAGAGATTTGGCTAATATCGAGTCGGACTTCAGCCGCGTGAAACAAATACTGCATCTCCCTTGGTGTATAATGAAGGGTTTTCTGAATTGGCTCGGGCTGTCCATTTGTGACAACAACTGGATCGTTGTCTTTTGATTCTTGAGGAATAATAATTAGAGGAAGTAAGGTTCCTTGTTCGTACAACTGATTAATAACGGGTGGTAAGGAGTCGTCATCTTGCAGCACTAAACAATCGATGTGCTGCTGTTTTTGTTCGATGAACTCCAGAAACTCAGCGGCTGAGTTCGAGATCGATAACAGATAGCGATCGCTATTTAAAACCTGGCTCAGTGATTGCGCCAGGACTGGGGAATGAACAAAAATACCAATCGATAGTTGAGGACGCAAAACGATAGGACTTTAATAGAGTTGACAAACAACCTTACCAATTGTCGAGTTAAACTCCTCGACTGTAACGTATTTTAACAAATTTTTTCTAAAGTTAATTAACATTACGTTAAATACTCTAAGAATTGTAAGTAATTGTAAGCACTTTACCCTTTACCCCCCCGATCAAGCGCAATAATTGATCTAGAGCGGTGGTTATATTGGTTGGTCAGTAGAGCGAACCCCTGGCACGATTCGGCTTTGGGGCAACTTAATAATTGATAGCCTGTGACCTAACCGCTTTACCTGATTTGAGCGAATTGGTCATATCCATGTCAACTCCCAGTTTAAAAGAATGTGCTGCTCCTGTTCCGATTTGTTCCCAAACCACTGATCTAACTGCCCTAGTGGAGATTTTTCACGCCTCAGGGAGTGACTCGATTGTTGTGGTCAGTGAGCAGCACTATCCTCTGGGAGTCGTGAATCTGCGACAGGTTATGCCCCATCTCCTGACCGGGGCGACGCCAGCAGCACCCTCGGGAGCAAGGAGAGATGGCTCTCAACGGCTCTCGGAACTAGAACCCTCTGTCATTGAACCCCTAGGGATTTTACCAGCATCGTTGACAATCAGCCAATTCTGGACTATTCTACCCGACTTGGATAGGGAAACACCAGAGACAGCACTGGATACATCCAAACTTCCTGACCCGGTAGGGTCTAGACAATGGGCGTTAGTCGAATCCAATGGCAGATTTTTGGGACTGCTCAATAGCTGGCAATTATTAAAATTCTTAGCACCATTATCCCAGGCTGAGGATGTAGAGACGTTGCATGCAACGTCTCTACGTCAGGGCGGGTTTTGCACAAACGTTACCATCAATAGCCAAAAGGAAGTTTCATTACCCGCCCCTACAAACCATTCCCTCGATAATCGCGAAGGGTTCCCCAATCCCCAATCACCCTTAATCCAACTCCTGGAACAACTACCCCTCCCCTTGAGTTTACAAACCGCAACTGGACAAGTCTTGTCGGCAAATCGGGCTTGGCGTCAACAGATAGGAGTATCGGAACCTTCAACTGGGAGAGAGTCAACCCGCGACTGTGCCAATTGGCAAACAACGCCTCAGGTAACAGAACCTTTAACAGTAGCCGAACCGAACCCCACCCAAATGAAATTCAACAGTAGAGAGAAGCCAATGGCGTGGGGCGTTGGTGATGAAACTCAGCCAACATTCACCTCCTCCAGAACAATAGGTTGCGACTGTGCAGGCGATAATCGCACCCACCTCATGGCAACCCATGCTCAACATCCGGAACTTGAGTCTAAAGCGACATGCCAAAATCCTCAACACTCACGAATGAATGGGGAAAGGCGAGAAACTACAACAATTCAGGATCGCCAGTTTTCGTTGACCAAAATATCTCTCCCCCCCTACTTGTTCCCCGAATGGATACCGGAAGCCTGGAAAGACGCCCTCGGGTGTGTCCCGACACCACCCGACACAGCCAAGCCAACGATCCCGGAAAAACCCCTTAATCCCACGAATTCACCGCTTTGGTTAGTCATGGCGCAAGACACGACAGATCAGCAGCAAGTCGCCCAAGAATTGGTGGCTAAAAATGCGGATTTAGTCCACCTCAACCGCCTGAAAGACGAGTTTTTAGCCTGTATTAGCCATGAACTGAAGACGCCACTCACCGCCGTTTTAGGATTATCAACCCTGCTCAAAGACCAGTCGTTAGGCGAACTCAATCAGCGTCAAGGGCGTTATGCTCGGTTGATTTACCAAAATGGGCGTCAACTTATGGCAGTGGTCAATGATATTCTGGATTTAACGCGCATGGAAACCGGTCAGCTGGAGTTGACCTTAGAGCCAGTGCAGATTCAAAGCCTGTGCGATCGCGCTTATCAACAAGCCCTGCAAGTCTACTCAGACAACAATCCCAACCACGAAGGCGCAACCCCCGACATCTCCTTTGTATTAGACATTGAACCCGGTCTAGACACCATCATTGCCGACGAACTGCGGCTGCGGCAAATGCTGGCACACCTGCTATCCAATGCGCTCAAGTTTACCGAGACGGAGAACACTATTGGTTTAAAGGTTAATCATCAAGAGGGTTGGATTGCCTTTAAAATTTGGGATACCGGAATTGGCATTCCCGAAGACAAGCAGCATTTGATTTTCCAAAAATTCCAGCAGTTGGAAGAACCGCTCACTCGTCAGTTTGAAGGGACAGGGTTAGGATTAGTCTTAACCCAACGCTTGGCTCGCTTACATGGAGGAGATATTTCGTTTCTCTCTAAAAGCGGTGATGGCAGCGAATTTACCCTGCTGCTACCCCCCTGTCCACCGTCTGGTAAGGATTTGGCGGAAGCGGAGGACTGGGAACAGCTAAGCAGCAATGTTTCATCCCCCCATCGTAACCGCTTAGTGTTAATTGTGGAAACCGTTCCCCGCTATCTAGAAAGCCTAACGGCGCAGTTAAAACAGTTAGGGTATTGGGTCATCAATGCTCGTTCGGGTCCAGAAGCCCTCTCCAAAGCGCGGAGCTTACAACCAAGCATTATCTTACTCAATCCCCTCCTCCCGGAAGTTTCGGGTTGGGATGTCCTGAAATTACTCAAATCTGATTCACAAACCAATCACATTCCCATCGTTGTGACAGCAACTCAAGCGGAAAAACAACAGGCTGATCAAAATAACGCCGATGGATTTTTAAGTTTACCCGTTCAAGAAGAAGCATTGGCGAAAAGCCTGACTCGCTTAGGTAAACATCAGCTTCCCGCTAATCAGGTTCTAACGCTGCTTTATCTGAGTGCGGGGTTAGTCGAGGTTCCCCCAGAATCATCAAGACTAATTTCTCAGTTAACTGATATACTCAGTTGCCAACATTCAGATCTAAAATACCGGGTACTAGAAGCCGATGATTTAGAACAAGCAGAATTATTGGCGCGGGTTTGGCATCCAGATATTGTTTTGCTCGACGGGGCTGGGATTACTGATCATCCCAGTTATTTTAAAGCTTATTCGGCAAATCCCACATTAGCAGATCTACCCCTGATTACCCTGGATCATCAAACCACACAAGCCGCCAATCAGGCGATCGGTCTTTCGGTCTATCCCTGTTTAGCCCCAGATAATCCTCAGAAAATTACCACATTGTTGCAAGTGATTCAAATTGCGGCGGGCGTGAGTCGCAAGTCGAGTATTCTCCTCTTTGATCTGGGCAACACTCAAACCGCTAGTCCAAAACATCCGGCTTTCAATCCTCATCCCGTCACACCTTACACACCCTGGCTGCGGGCATTGATTCAATATCTGCAAGCGGCTGGATTTAGGAGTTTATTCTCCCAGTGTTGGTCAGATGTCTACCATCAAATTCAAGCCCAAATGGTGGATGTACTGCTAATTCGGATCAAGGATATGGAGAATGATGCGGGCGTGGTTGAAGCATTAAACGAGTTGAATCAGTTACCGAATCGACCGCCGATTATTTTACTGGATCATCGATTACCTGATTCAGCGTTCAATATGGGAGTCTCTGAGTCGGAGCAGATAATGACAGAATTTGAGTCGCAATTACAAAGCGTTGCTACTAAAATTTTGCCCGGACGTTCCTATTCCATGAGTCAATTGTTAGAACAAATTTATCAGGTTCTCGGCTAAGGTATATCCAAGCCAGATCCCCGACTTCTTCAGGAAGTCGGGGATCTGGCGTTCTTACCAAATTAATTGGGTATGAATTCCTAGATGAGAGTGACTGCCAATTCCCACTTCTAAATTTGACGCTCTGTCGAAATAGACGAGAGTCGCGGTAATCATCGCGAGTCCGATGAGGATGACGCCAATATCATTTTTTTCCATGGTAGTATGCCTTTATTGCTGACACCTTCAACAATAGACGGCTGACTCCATGCGGAGAAAATGCAGGGGGCAAGTTGTTGAATTGACTATGGCATCAGGGTTTAACTCAACTGATACCTGGGAACAGTTAGCCTTGGGGCGTGGACAATTTCTCAGCTAGCACTATAAGTTATCGGTTATTGCCATAAGTTATCCATGAAACCCGCCCCTACACGCCTGTTCCCTCATTTCAGTGTAAATCTTCTTCCCAAATCCCGATATAGATTCGTCCCCCTTGTTGGCGTTCAATCACACCTTCGAGGTAGTCTAGCTGAAAGGAAAACTGCTGAGATTGACGTTGCCACACTTGTTCTAATCCCTGTTGGATTTGCTGGTTCAGCTTGCACCCTAACATGCCATTCAACGTCAACAATACTGTCTGAGAATCAACTTCAGTTGTAAAGGAAGCTTCAGTTTGTCGAATTCGCAGAGAATTGCGGTCAAATAGAAAACCTAAACTGATTTGATCCGGTATTAATTCATAGAAGACAGCACGGGTATTGGGCCAATAACCGCGTGCGGTTCCCGTGGGAGCGCCTAACAGACGCATCACATCTTCTTTGCTAATTCCTGGCTGAAAGGCGGGAATGCCAACCCCTGTGGGAACTTCTCGACATCGCGTTTCAATCATGTCTCCTAGAGGAGGTGGAAAGACATTGATGGATTCTAAGGGGAATGTAGAAGGCTTTGAGGCAAGCAGGGAACTCAGTTGTAACCGCGTCAGTGGTGAGAAAAATTGAGCGGATAGTACGCAGGGGAAAACCTCGGCTATTAGGCAACTTATAATGATGACTATTCCCATGACAATTTTTTTAGGGTTTAGAGGGGTAAAACACCGCAGATAATCGGGTAAACTCACCTAATAATTGGCAATTCAAAGGTTATAAATAGGATTAGATTTATACTCAAATAATGGCGCAGTTTTGATGGGAATCAAAACATTACGCCTTAAATAATTGGGTGGGGAAACTGTCACTCGTTTTTACGAGTAAATCATTTTTCTGGTCATCCCACCATCAATAATAAAATTCGCACCCGTGATAAATGTAGCTGGGGAAGCGGTTAAATAAACAGCCAATTCAGCAATGTCTTCTGGTTTGCCTACTCTACCCGCTGGATGTTGCTGATGATCCTGGGGGGTTAATTGGAGTTGATGTCGGGTTGAGGGCTTCTGCCATTCACTGACATCTATCCATCCTGGACTAATGCAATTGACTCGAATATCTGAACCGAGGCTAATCGCGAGGGCATGAGTTAAGGCGACAATTCCGCCTTTAGCTGCCGCATACGCTTCTGTATTCGGTTCAGACATGAACGCTCTAGTTGAAGCGATATTAATAATTATGCCTTGGTTTTGCCGGAGATAGGGAACAGTGTGTTTGGCACAAAGAAATGCCCCAGTCAGATTCGTCGCCAGCTTGTGATTCCAATCGGCTAAACTGAGTTCGGTAATGGGCGGATTTTCGGGATTGGCGATCGCCGCATTATTGACCAAGACATCGATTCTCCCCCATTGATTTTGGGTGGCTTGAATCGCCTGTTTCACGGACTCTTCATTGGAAATATCCGTCTGAATAAATTGAATGCTACCAAGGGGTTGAAACTCGCTGGCTGTGACTGTTCCAGCTTCTGGATCACGTTCTGCGATCGCGACATTCATTCCTTGTTCTAAGAAGGCTTTCGCGATCGCTTTACCAATCCCTTGTCCGCCTCCGGTAACAATGGCAACTTTTCCTGGCAAGCTCATCGGTTACTATCCCCTAATCCTTAGGATTGAGCCGCACGTTGTTGTTTCAGATAGGCAAACACTGACTTATCGCCAATGTCAGGAGGAATTGGCTGCATGGTTTTACGCACGGCAAAGACTAGAAATAGAACTGTCCAAAGTCCTAACAGCACCTGTTCCGCTGTGGCGGGTAACAGATTAACTAAATGTCCCAGTAACAAGATGGGTACTAGGGGAGTCAGCAGTTTAGTTTCAAAGCGGTTAAAACAAAAGGCTTCTTTAAAATAAATCCCGGTTAACGCCGCAAACACAAAGCCAATCCCGAACAGGGTAACGGGTTGGTTATACACGAAAAGGGCGAGGGGGTCGCTAGTCTGGATGGCGAACACACCAGCCGCAATCGTGCCAATCCCCCAAAACAGTTGGAGGAGGCGGTGTAGGGGGGCTAAATAGATATGAATCGTTGCCAAACTCACGCCTAACGCCACACAGAATAAGCCATATAGGGGCGTGAGGGCGGTTAAGATAGTAGGATTATCCGGTTGCCACAAGACCAAACCACTCCCGATCGCAAAACTTAATGCCGCGATCATCAGGCTACTGCGGTATACAATAACGCCGACGAGATCGCTGTCGGTAATCGTAAATTCGCCAAATTGACCCTGGTACACCTCAGAGTCCCATTGTTGTTGTAATACCATTGTTATCTCTTTTCCTTTCAATACCACGAGGGGCTGACTGTAGAGACGCGCCATGGCGCGTCTCTACACCACATCTCCCTTATCTCCCAGCCAATGCCCTCTGTCTTTATATAATTTAACCTTTCATTTCCGTGGTGACAGCCACATCGACCCGATTTCCAGACGCGCCATGGCGCGTCTCTACACCTAACTCTAACTGCAACTCAGATTGAGCGCTACCGCCATTCACAGCAATTTCAACCCAACCGTGACTCCCAATTAGGGCGATGAGTTCTCCGAGGGGGCGATCGCTATAGGTTTGACCTATGGGGATCTGGCGCTGGTTTACTGTGACTGACCACATTTTTCCCGTCACCTCAGAGGCGGGAATATTGGTGATCAGGTTACCGAAATGGTCAATATACTGGATAGAACCCGTGATCCCCGTCGCGGTTTTGGTCAGTTCCGGGATTGGCAATTGTACCAGAGTGCTAGGTTCGATCACTGATCCCAACTCGTTTAAGGGAACACCACTGGCAAGATGGGCGCCAACGGGGGCAAAAATATCTCGACCATGGAATGTTTGACTCGGGGTGGGGGTGCGCCAGAATTCTGGGTTGGTGAGTTCAACGGCAAAAACAATCGTACTTTGGGTTAAGATACCGCTAAACAATCCATTATCAGGTCCGACGAGGAAACCGTCATCCACTTGTAGCGCGATCGCACGACGCTGGCTACCTACACCGGGATCAACCACAGCGATATGGATGGTGCGATCGGGAAAATAGGGATAGGCGTTCATCAGGTTAAATCGGGCGGCGGCGATGTTTTGTCGAGGAATCTCGTGGGTGAGATCGATGATCGTCAGGGCTGGGTTAATTTGGGCGATGACGCCTTTCATGACTCCCACGTAGACATCGTTGATGCCAAAGTCGCTTAATAGGGTGATGATTGGATTTGTAGACATAGTGAATCTAAATGTTAACTGGTCTGGGCGGTTGAAACCACAGCTACACAAACGAAACCCGCCTGCGCGGGTTTCCACACCCCTAGTTTTTCTCTCTTTCCTTGTCAAGCGGACGAAAGTTTCGTTTGGTTCCGCGATTTCCTGGTTCTTCAGGGCTTAAGTTTACACGGATGAAGGCTTGCGTCCGTACATAAGTACCTCATCTATTTGATAAACGCTATAGTGGCAGCGATGGTACTCGGATAAACTCTAATTTAAATTCTTTTTCCCCTACTTCCCTATCCTATACTCCTTCCAAGCGTAGGAAATGTACTCGTCCCGATGCTTCACCTGCAACAATTGTTACTCCATCGGGCGCAATAGCACAGCAGGTTAACTCACTCTCCCCAATGAAATTAGCAATTATCTCTCGACGTTCCAAATCCCAGATAGTGAGAATGTGGTCAGATGAACTAGATATCACCCAGTTACCATTTGGTGCTACTGCCACAACATTGACATGATTGGTATGAGTTATGCAAAAAAGTTCCTTTTTGGTATCCAGATCCCAGACTTTGAGAGTTTTGTCTTTTGAGGCAGAAATTACCAGTCTGCAATCTAGGGTAGTTGTCACAGCTCTTATTTTGTCACTATGACCTTCGAGGGTAAAAATTTCTTCTCCTGTTTTCAGATTCCAGACTTTGAGAGTTGTGTCTTTTGAGCCAGAAATTATTAGTCTACCATCTGATGTAGCTGCTACAGAACGTATGGCAGCAGTATGACCTGTGAAACTTTTAATCTCTTTTCCGGTTTGGAAATCCCAAATCTTTAGCGTCCTATCATCTGAACCAGAAATGAGCCAGTTAGTATCTGGTACTATCTCTAAAGCCATTACTGAGTCAGTATGACCTGTAAGAGTACGTAACAATGGTTCACCTGGCTGGGTCAAGCTAGGAGTCAATGGACGTAGCCAGGGAGAAACTTTTCTTTGCTTTGCCTGTTCTAGCAATGCCTGAATATCTGGTATGTCAAAAGACATCAAACGCCCCCATAGTTGCCCGACAAGTTGCGTTTTATCTCTATCTAAAATATGTGCCGATAATCGAAGCGCACCTTGAATTAACCTGAATACCTTGCCTTTTTCGTCAGAAATTATTATATCAGGATTGAAACCTAAATCATAATCTTTAACAAGTGATTGTGTTCCAAAACCAGAAATCTTAGCCTCAATGAAATCGAAATTCGTCAAGCAGCGATACAATTCCCCTGCCTTTCCAGCTTTTGCCAGATGACTTGGCGCATGTTTCAACGTATAGTCTCTCTTTTCAGGCGACAGACTCGCTAACCGATCACGAATATCACTCATCCCCAAACATCCCTTGCATCAAGTTATCCGAAATCTGTGCATTAATTTCTTGAAGTGTCACCCCAGCCGCTTGAACAATATCTTTGCGAGATAAAAAATCACAGAAACTGGAATGATAGATGCTGTAGCGAGTTTCGCTATTAAATTTATCCCGGTGCAAAAATTGCTGCCACTCGTCAAGTACCTCCTGCACCGTGAAAGCATCTTCACTAGCAAACTCAGCAATTAATTCACGAGATACGGGTTCCCGAAGTTCCGCTAACACGTACACAATCTGAATTTTGGTGCGTTTACTTTCCTTGTCAAACATCCCCATTCGCCGCCAGTGGTCTTCGTAGTAATCTTGCAAACCTTGGGGTAGACTCTCGATACTCAAATCTTGATACTTACCATTGGCTATGTCGGGCAAAACATAGCGCAGATACATGAAATTATTCTCACTTTTATTCGCTAACTGAGTAACAAATTTCTCAACCGTCAATCCCCTTTCATCAATCCACGCCTGTAGCGGCGATGATTTATTGAGCTCACTCCGAATATATCTCTGGATATCGTCTAAACTTTGCACTTGGTACTGCATCAAGTTGAAGCGATGCGGCGGCGTATTAACGGTTAAGGGTAGGGTAACGGGTCGCTGCGTCATGACCAAGTAGACACCCTTGGGCAGTGATATAGGTAAATAGAGAAGATTCGCACCACTGTGGTCAGTTTGATCCACCTCATCCAGTGCATCAACAGCGATAACCAACCGTTTCCCTTTTTTGGGTGCAACGCCTTGCATTTTAACAATTTCTGCTAATAACTGGCTGAAAAATTTGCCGTCTCGTTTGGCGTCCGGTGGTAGAGAAGAATAAGGCAAAGTATAACGGGCAATCAGTTGGGTACAGACATTCTCCAGAAATTGGTCAGCCCGGTTGATACCTTGAGAACGTACATTAAAATGAGCCACACATCCCGTTTGCTGCACGTATTTAGCCAGAATCGCACTTTTACCGATACCGGGTTCGCCTTCAATAATAAAATAACCGCTAGGCTGACGGGTCAGAAATTCCTCTATCGCCTGAAACACAAATTCACGCCCAACAAACCCGGCTGTCTTCTCCTCAATTAGTGATTGAAAGGAGTGACGTACTTCTGGTGTCTGGGCGACGGGTGTAGATTGATGCGGGACTCCTGATTCTGGCTTATCTTCAACCTCAACAGTCGCCTGTCCTCGCCGCACTTTTGCCTTCTGCTGTTCGATTGTCTGTGCTGCTTTCTTAGCACTTTTATCATCAGTAGCAACCAGTAGCCGCGCCATACTATCTAAGGCGCGAAATGTATAGTCATCATCAAATTTTTCTATCTGGTTATGCTTGACTTCATTACGGACTTGTAGTAATTCACTAACTAAGCTGCGCTGAAAATGACCGAATTTTGCCGCATCGCGAAATGCATTATTCCAATGATCAATAATCAGTTTCAGGACAACTTGAGGATCTCTCCATTTGAGATCATCGCCCTCAAGATGATAATCCTGTAAACCAAGACGCGCATCCTGCAACCAGTTTTTGCCATAAGCCTGCTTCATTTGGCGTTGGATGAAACGCTTGAGTCCCGGCACTAAATCCTCTTCCAGTGCCTGATCCACCCATTCCTTATTGCGCTTGCGATCGCCTTGAGTCATGATAGTTCTATTTGCTGCTTAGGAAGAGGGTGTTAGGTTTCGCTTTCATCAACCCAACCTACAACCTTTTTGATTCAATGATAGGGATGAAACTCCTATCTTGCCGCACTGGTAATAAATCCTCACTTACTTTAAGGTGGGCAAGAGCAACAAAGGATAATATTAGGGTATCAAGGTTTATAACTCTTGCCCACCCTACATACAATCGACTCAACCCAACCTACAACCTTTTTGATCCAATGATAGGGATGAAACTTCTATCTTGCCGCACTGGTAATAAATCCTCACTTACCTTGAGGTGGGCAAGAGCAACAAAGGATAATATTAGGGTATCAAGGTTTATAAATTTTGCCCACCCTACATAAAATCCACTTAATCGAAGAACCCGCACAGGCGGGTTTTGTTTGTGTAGCTGCGGTTTCTAACCGCCAAGCTTTTCCCGATACGTTGGGTTTCGTTCCTCAACCCAACCTACTCTCTAACCGCCAAGCTTTTCTTACCCAAGCGCTTGCTTCACCCGTTCATACTCTGTAATTGCCTGAGAAACCAACGGTTCCGCTTCATCTATTGTACCCGCCCGCCCCAAGGCTTCTAATTGTTGACAAAGTTGGGCAAGGTTCTGCACTCCTAATGCCTGACTGCTGGACTTAAGGCTGTGGGCTTTATGATACAACAAATCAGCATCGTTTTGCTGAACGGCATCCTGAATGGAGTCTAACAATTCCGGTGCTTCTTGTAAGTAACAGTTAATCACTTCGCTGAGTTCATCCCCCGCCATTTCTTGCAAGGTTTGCATCACGTCTGGATCAAGAACAGGCTGTTCCGTCGGCTGTTCTGTTGTCGGCGGTTGACATTGACTCAAGACCTGTTTTAAAACATCAACGTGAATTGGTTTACTCATGTAGTCATCCATCCCTACTGCCAAACAGGTTTCGCGATCGCCTTGCATGGCATTAGCGGTCATGGCAATAATCCGGGGACGCGCAGATACGGTAAATTCCTGACAAATTTGCTGTGTTGCGGTTAATCCATCCATTTCTGGCATCTGCACGTCCATGAGTACCACATCATAGGATTGACGGTGTAATGCTTGTAAGACTTCTAATCCATTGGCAACACTATCGGGTCGATATCCCAACCGCTTCAACATATTAATTGCCACTTTTTGGTTGACCACATTGTCTTCCGCCAAGAGAATCTTCAAGGGGAATCGTTGGGAAAAACTGGGGTCATATTTGGATGAATGGGAACGAGTTTTGCGGGGTGAATTGACGTCCTGGGTCAGAATATTAACCAAGATATTGTACAACTGAGACTGTTTAATCGGTTTAGGCAAATATGCCGCGATCGCAGGGCTTGAATGGGCGAACTGGGTGTCAGGCTGTGTCTCAACTTGCCCGATCAATCCTAGGATGACAATCGGTAAGTTTTGACAGTGGGGATACTGACGGATTTGCTTGGCGAATGTCCACCCATCTATTTGAGGGATTTGGGGTGTTAAAATCGCGACATCAAAGCGTTTTCCTGCTTCTAACCATGCTGAGGCTTCTGTTGTAGAGGCAGTAGCGTCCACCTGTATACCAAAACATTGGGCTTGTTCGGTCAACATTTGCCGAATTGCTGCATTATCTTCCACTATCAACAGGCGTTTATCACTTAATACTTGCTGAGAATTATCGGGTTCTGAATCCGAGGGAACAGGAGTCGCGATCGCGGTAAAATAAAAGGTAGAACCCACACTCTCTTCACTTTCCACCCACATTCTGCCTCCCATCAGTTCACTCAGTTGCTGGCTAATCGCTAATCCTAATCCTGTACCGCCATATTGACGAGTGGTTGACGCATCGACTTGGCTAAAGGGTTTAAATAGCCGATCCATTCGGGTTCTAGAAATCCCAATTCCTGTGTCACGCACAGCAAATTGTAAACAAATTTGATCCTCTGATAGTTCAGCCGTAGGGGTTACTGAAATCACCACGTCTCCAGTTTCAGTAAACTTGACCGCATTACTAACTAGATTGACTAAAATTTGGCGTAATCGGGTTACATCACCCACAATCGACTCAGGGGTTTGGCTGTCCATCAAATAGGCAAGTTCAATCCCTTTATCTCTAGCTTTCGACGATACTAGATCTAAAGATTCTTCAATACAAGCCCGTAAATCAAACGGCTGTTCCTCTAAATTCAGCTTTCCTGACTCAATTTTAGAGAAATCGAGAATATCGTTAATGATCGTCAGTAAAGCATCACTACTATTGCGGATAATATCGACAAATTCACCCTGCTGATCGGTTAATTGCGTATCCAGTAACAAGCTTGTCATGCCAATTACCGCATTCATCGGCGTGCGGATTTCATGACTCATCATTGCCAGAAAATCACTCTTGCTACGGTTAGCTGTTTCCGCTTCTTCTTTCGCCGCTTTGAGTTGTTCTTGGGCAAGTTTTTTCTCGGTAATATCAGTAATAGTGCCAACAAGACGGTAGGGATTGCCTTCGCGATCGCGAATACATCGTCCTTTCGCTGCAATCCATAGATAATGTCCATCTCGATGTTTGATGCGATGGATATTTTCATAAATCTGGGTTTCTCCAGCTAAATGATGATTAATATCCTCTATTACCTGATTTAAATCATCAGGATGAACACGATCAGACCAGCTTGATAGGCGGTTTAACAAGGACTTCTCTTCATAGCCAAGAATCCGCATCCAGACGGGAGAATAATATACCTCATTGGTCAAGACATCCCAGTCCCAAATTCCATCATTTGTCCCCGAAACAGCCAGTTCATAGCGTTCTTCACGTTCCCGCAATAGGGTTTCTATTCGTTTACGTTCTTTAATTTCGATAGCCAGTTCATTATTAATAGAGGCGAGTTTTTGTGTGCGTTCTTGCACCCGTTGTTCTAAGGTTTCGTTTGCCTGTTTAATTTCATGAAATTTTTGTGTCAGTACGGATGCCATCAACTGAAAGTTACTAATCAGAGAATGAATTTCCCGGATTCGACTTTTCGACCAATCAACAGGAACCGTGTTATCCAGAAGCTTTTGCGGTAAGTTAGTGGTTACCTGTGCCAACGTGTAGATGGGCTTGACTAATCGATGGCTTAGTAGTACAGCAACCAGCAAGGCTAAAACCGTAATCAGTAGCATGGTTGCCAGGTTTTGCAGGTAGAGGATTTCTAAATTATCAATATAAGGCGCTGTCGGAATTTTAATCACTAACGTCCAAGGAAGATAGGGTTCGAGTGAGAGTTCTTGGACATGAAATGAATTTCGCCAACGCACCATAATTGGTGTGCCGGGAGCAATGGGCAACCATTGAAAAATATCAGCATCAAGGGGACGAATTTCACCTCCTTGACGCGGATCAAAGGGTTCCATGATCCTGACATTCGACTGGGTACTGGCAATCAGGTTATTTTGATGATCAACTAATGTTATTTGTAACCTTCGCCCTTTAATATTCAGTTTAAGGAATTCCTGAATGTGACTTAAATCGAGAGACGCATAGGCAATACCGCGAAAACGATTATTGACTATCACTGGCACACTTAAGCCGACATGAGGTAACGGATAGGCATCATCAATATGTACATCGGAGAGAATCGGTTTTAAACGGGTGGCAGTTTGTTCCAGTAAGGACTGTTTGGTTATATTTAAGCCGATGGTTGATTCTCCATCTGGATTAAATGGGGGTTGAGCAGCAATTATTGTTCCATCCGTATCGGTGACATAAGCCTTAATAAAATCAGAAAAACTGCGCTTGATTAATTCAGTACTTTGTTGTAAAGATTCCGAAGGTTGTTCTGGGGATTGAGCCGCAATCTCAGCCAGTTCCTCGACCGCATGTAAATGTTGCTGATACCAAAAATTTAGGTTAGCGACGAGGGATGCAGATGTGGCGTTGAGTTCGGTACGAATGTCTGATTCAATATTCTTGAGAATTTGCCGCCCGTTTAAAACGGTTAAAATCAATACTGGGAATAATACAAACGCAACGAAGAGATTGAAAATTGTCTGTTGAAGCGAAAGTCGGTTGGATTGGCGTCGAAATTTGATCCAATTCTGTAAGGGTAAGTTTGTGACAATTAGCGTTGCAATCAAAGCATTAAAGATACTATTGACCGACTGCTTAAACACAATCAACCAGGTTTGAGTCACGCCAACATTTAAAACCCCCCCATAAAATAGCCACACCAGAGGCATACCAATCAACACCCAATAGATACCAGTGAGGAGCAGCATGTTTTCCGTCTTGCGGTGCAACAGCAAGCTAATAAACAGGGCTTCCCCGGTAAAAACAATAATGGCGTAGGGATGTCCCCAGAGGGTATAGGTATAACTGCTGGCAATCAGGGCGGCTAAAGTCCCCCAGAATATGCCATAAAAATACACCACAATTAAGACGGCAATACTGCCAAATAAAAAATCTACCCCAAAAAATAGGGATAGACTGAAATAGTTGCCTAAATATCCAGCTCCAATTAGGGCGAAGAGTAAGAGATTAACACGCTTAAACAGGGAGGAAAATCCTTTGTTCAAATGAAAAGGGAATTTCATAGATGAGAGAGCGTTGGCTGGGTTTCCGGATCTAAAAGTGACAGAATGACCAGAGACTGATCATCACCTAGGCTGGACTGAATCCACCTTAGATCTAGCTTAGACTCAGATCTTGCATCTGTCGCTTTCTTTGGACATTATCGGGGAGCCTGTCACCATCTGGTAGTGGCGTGACACAGCTAACAGAAACCAGCTTCATTGACTAGAGCATCTAACAACAATCAGAATTGTGCCGTAGAGTTGGTAGAGTAGATCGAGCTGGGCGATATTCAGAACTTCATCGGGAATAACAACATTTCTGATACTATTTCGGCAATCTCCTGGAACGCCACATTTTGGCAATATCTAAGGCACAACTGCAATACATTCAATTTCGACTAAAACGTCTTTGGGAAGTCGGGAAACTTCCACACAAGCCCGGGCGGGGGCGGATGCTTCATCAAAATAGCGGGCATATACCTGATTCATTGCCGCAAAATTATTCATATCCGAAAGAAAAACTGTGGTTTTGACGATATGTTGCATCTGAACCCCTGCTGCTTCCAGAATCGCGGCTAAATTTGCCATCGCCTGTTCCGTCTGCTTAGCAATATCGTTTTCGCCAATAATTGCACCGGTTTTGGGGTCAAGGGAAATTTGACCGGCGACAAAAATCAGTTCTCCTCTAGCTGCGATCGCTTGATTATAGGGTCCGACGGGTGCAGGGGCGTTGGTTGTACGGATGATTTTTCGGCTCATTGGTCATTCGTCATCAGTTATTGGTCATTCGTCATTTGTCAAAGAATTATTGCATTTGGTCAGGGCGGGTTTAGTGAAATCAGGGTCACAAACCAAAGATAGTGGTCAAACCCGCCCCTACAATCTTTAACACTTAAACACTTAATACAGTAGTCTTAGCATGAATGTCACTGATTTAAGCTGGGTTCGTAGTAGGCACGAAGCGTGCCAGAAGCGAAGACAGCGCTTACTACAAACTCTAAAGTCAGTACCATTCGTCTTAGCATAATGTAACTGGCAAATCGCTCTGATCCTGGTGCCGCATTTACGATGAACCAATCCACTCAATCTACCTCCACTCTGCCCAAACCGGATCTCGTTCCCGGAAAAAAACGACGTCAGCGGATCAATTTCTGGACGCTAGGGGTTTTAGCGATCGCGCTTTTGGTGGCGACGCCTGTCTTATTTGTATTGAGCAATATTTTTACCGATGCGGGTGAGATTTGGCAGCATTTGGCGCAAACGGTTTTATGGCGCTACCTAGCTAACTCATTCTGGCTGATGATTGGTGTCGGCTGTGGTGTTGGTTTAATCGGTGTGGGAACCGCCTGGTTAGTAACGATGTGCCGTTTTCCCGGATCTCGCCTGTTTGAATGGGCGCTATTATTACCCCTCGCCGCACCTGCTTATGTCTTAGCCTATACCTACACCGACTTTTTAGACTTCTCAGGACCGATTCAAACCGCCTTACGGGATGGGTTTGGCTGGAGTTATGGCGACTACTGGTTTCCCAATATTCGTTCCTTGGGTGGGGCAATTCTTATGTTAACGCTGGTGTTGTATCCCTATGTTTATTTATTGGTACGGGTGGCGTTTTTAGAGCAATCAGTTTGTACCTTAGAAGCTAGCCGCAGTCTGGGGTGTAGTCCATGGCGCAGTTTTTTTACGGTAGCATTACCCTTAGCCCGTCCCGCGATCGCAGCGGGTGTAGCGTTAGCGTTAATGGAAACACTGAATGATTTTGGCACGGTAAAGTATTTTGGCGTACAGACGTTCACCACGGGTATTTATCGAACCTGGTTTGGTTTAGGGGAACGAGTCGCCGCCGCCCAATTAGCGGCATTTCTGCTGCTGTTTATTTTAGCGTTAATTTGCGTCGAGCGATGGTCACGGCGTCAGGCACGATATTATCAAAACACGAACAGTTATCGTCAATTGCCCAGTTATCAGTTAGAGGGTATGCGCGGAATCGGCGCGGCGTTGGCGTGTTTTGTGCCATTGAGTCTGGGGTTTTTGCTTCCGGCGGGACTGCTGCTGGAGATGACGCTAAAAAATACTACCGCGACGCTAGAGGGTAAGTTTTGGGTTTATGCCCGTCATAGTTTTATTCTGGCAGTGGTAACAGCGGTTTCGGGTGTGGCGATCGCCATGATCATGGCGTATGGATTACGGTTACAATCAACTCTGGTGATGCGGTTAGCGACTCGAATTGCCGCGATGGGGTATGCTGTACCCGGTTCAGTGATTGCTGTGGGGATTCTGATTCCCATTGGCAGACTGGATAATGCCATTGATGCCGGGATGCAAGCACTATTTGGCATATCCACAGGGTTACTGTTCAGTGGCACGATTACTGCCTTAGTTTATGCCTATTTAGTGCGCTTCCTTGCCGTATCGTTTAATAGTGTGGAAGCCAGTTTAAGTAAAATTAAGCCCAGCTTAGACGATGCTGCCCGTTCCTTGGGGTACAGTCCGACGAGTACCTTAGTCAAAGTCCATGCACCGATGATGTGGGGGGGATTACTCACCGCCGGGATGTTGCTGTTTGTGGACGTGATGAAGGAATTGTCCGCTACCTTAATTATTCGACCTTTTAATTTTGACACCCTTGCCGTGCGCGTCTACAACTTGGCGTCAGATGAGCGGTTAGTGGAAGCGGCTGCACCGGCATTAGCGATCGTCGTTGTCGGAATAATTCCAGTTATCTTATTAAGTTGGCGAATTGCGCGATCAAGGTGATTCGTCATTTGTCATTTGTCATTTGTCATTTGTCATTTGTTGATTGTTCATGGTTCATTGTTGATTGGGAATCTTC
>CAZNNK010000010.1:6845-20864 GCA_964574085.1 uncultured Coleofasciculus sp. | reverse complement strand
GAAATGGGCTAAAAGCAGGATGGCTCAACACTTCAGCTAGCTTGTCACCCCGTGAACTCATTGCCTCTACTGCGTCGCGATCGCTAAACGAATGCCTTCGACTAACCGTAAGCGATCCATCACGCTAACCACTCGACCATGAGGGACATTTTCATCAGCATTGAGAATCACCAAGAATGGAGAATCCGCCGTCACTAATGACTCTATCCCGGCTTCGAGTTGTGATAATTCAATCGGTTCTTGGTTAATAAAAATCACCCCATTTGCCTGAATTGTAACTGTAATTATTCGGTCTTGTACCTGACTTTCTGCGGTTATCGCTGTCGGTAAATTAACCGGTAATCCTTCAGATCGGGTTAAATAAAGGGTTGAAATGATAAAAAATGCCAAGATTGCGAATATCGCATCAATCATCGGCACGATATTAATCTGGAACGGTGTTTCTGAATCATCAGGTAGACGCATAACTCAACCTTCTGCCTTCTGCCTTCTGCCTTCTGCCTTCTGCGATAAAAACGGTAGAAAAGGCTAACCTTCTCTACCGCCATAAGGGAATTATGAACCAAGTGGATTATTCAGCACCTTGAGGCAAAAGTTCCCGTTGTTCCCCAGGTTCTCCAGGAATGACTTTCACTTTGCCCTCTTCATCCACATCGACGATCGCACTGTCTCCTTCTTGCAGGCGAGTCGCCAGGATTTCTTCTGCTAATACGTCTTCTAACAAGCGCATAATTGCCCGACGTAGGGGTCTTGCGCCGTAAGCTGGACTGTACCCTTCTTCCACCAACCGTTCTTTGAAGCGATCGGTGACTTCCAAGGCAATTCCCTGTTCCGTGAGACGCTTGAAGACTTCCCGCAGTAGGATGTCGCAGATTTCCTTGATCTCGTCTTTGGTAAGCTGACGGAAGACAATAATCTCATCCAAACGGTTGAGAAATTCGGGACGGAAGTACTGCTTGAGTTCCTCGTTGACCAAAGAACGGATGCGGTTGTACTGAGATTCGGCTTCGTTGTCGCTTAACTCGAAACCTAAACCACCGCCACCTTTTTCAATCACCTTCGACCCAATATTAGAGGTCATGATCAATAGGGTGTTCTTAAAGTCCACTGTCCGCCCTTTCGCATCCGTGAGACGCCCGTCTTCCAGGATTTGCAGCAGCATGTTAAACACATCAGGATGGGCTTTTTCGATTTCGTCGAATAGCACCACCGTGTAAGGACGACGACGTACTGCTTCGGTTAGCTGACCGCCTTCGTTATAACCGACGTACCCTGGAGGCGAACCAATCAACTTACTAACGGTATGGCGTTCCATGTACTCGGACATATCCAAGCGAATCATCGCTTCTTCTGACCCGAAGAAATAAGCCGCCAAGGATTTGGCTAACTCCGTTTTACCCACCCCAGTCGGACCAGAGAAGACAAAACTAGCGATGGGACGGTTGGGGTTCTTCAACCCAACCCTTGCCCGTCGAATCGCCCGTGATACCGCTTTCACGGCATCTTCCTGACCGATGAGGCGCTGATGCAGCGTATCTTCCATGTGCAGCAGCTTCTCAGACTCAGATTCTGTCAGCTTGCTAACCGGGACACCCGTCCAGGAGGCGACAATGTGGGCAATATCTTCCTCATTAACAACGGGGGAATCATCCGTTCCGGCTTCCGCCTTTTTATTTTGAGCGATCGCCCGAATTTCGCCCTTAATTTCCATTTCCCGATCGCGCAGTTCACCCGCCCGGTCAAAGTCTTGCGATCGCACGGCGTCGTCTTTTTCCTTAAGAACTTGTCGCAGTTCCTTATCTAACTCTTTCGCCGCTGGGGGAAGTTGGGAGTTGATTAAACGCACCCGGCTACCAGCTTCATCAATCAAGTCAATCGCCTTATCGGGTAAATAGCGATCCGAGATATAGCGATCGGACAATTTCGCCGCTGCATCCAGGGCTTCATCTAAAATTTTCAGCTTGTGATGCTGTTCATAGCGTTCGCGCAACCCGTATAAAATCTCAATCGTCTCTTCAACAGACGGTTCACCTACCATTACGGGTTGGAAGCGCCGTTCTAATGCGGCATCCCGTTCAATATGTTTCCGATACTCATCCAGAGTAGTCGCCCCAATACATTGAAGTTCGCCCCTGGCTAAAGCGGGTTTCAGGATATTAGCGGCATCAATTGCCCCTTCCGCCGCACCTGCACCAATCAGGGTATGAACCTCATCAATCACCAAAATTACATTGGCAGCTTGGCGAATTTCATCCATGATTTTCTTGAGGCGTTCTTCAAACTCACCTCGATACTTCGTTCCCGCCACCAGTAGCCCGATGTCCAGGGTAACGACGCGCTTTTCTTCTAAGATATCTGGGATATCGTTATTGGCAATTCGCTGCGCCAATCCTTCTGCGATCGCGGTTTTTCCCACCCCTGGTTCCCCAATTAATACCGGGTTATTTTTGGTGCGGCGTCCCAAAATTTGGATAACGCGCTCAATTTCTTTACCGCGTCCCACCACAGGATCAAGTTTCCCTTCACCTGCCAATTGGGTTAAATTGCTACCAAATTCGTCCAGAGTTGGTGTTTTTGTGCGACCCGAAGATGCGCCACTGGTGACTTCTGCCGTCTCGCCCAGCATCCGGATGACTTGAGTTCTCACCTTGGTTAGGTCTACGCCCAGATTTTCCAAAACTCGTGCCGCCACTCCTTCGCCTTCCCGGATCAAACCCAGCAGTAAATGCTCAGTTCCGATATAGTTATGACCCAGTTGGCGGGCTTCTTCGAGAGATAATTCTAAGACTCGTTTTGCCCTAGGAGTAAAGGGTATTTCCACCGCGACAAAGCCGGAACCTCTCCCAATGATTTTCTCAACTTCAATCCGGGCATCTTTAAGATTGACACCCATCGACTTGAGAACTTTGGCGGCGACGCCAGTTCCCTCCCCGATTAAACCCAGAAGGATTTGCTCCGTGCCGACAAAATTATGCCCTAAGCGACGTGCCTCTTCCTGGGCTAGCATGATCACCTTAATGGCTTTTTCTGTAAAGCGTTCAAACATGGCGTATTTCCATCACCTGTTGCGTGCCCGTGTACGCTGATTCTAGCATAGGAGACTTGTCAGGCTGTCTCCTATACGACAACCTGTCTAAAATTTATAATCGGGAACAGGCAACAGGCAACAGGCAACAGACAACAGGAAATGCTTTATCCAGCAAGCCTTTGACTGAATTCAACACCTTTTCCTGAACGGAAGAGTCAAAGATAACTGAATAGTTGCCAACCCTGGCGGGTTAAGCGGGAGACGATTTGTTCATAGCGTTCTTGCAGAATTTGCTCAAATTCTGGTTGTTGTAACCCCTTGCGCCACAAAATTAGGGCATCTTCACCCGTATCTTGGTAATATCCTCGGCGTCGTCCGGCTGGAATAAAATCAAACTTTTGATAGAGAGACAGGGCGGCGTGATTCGAGGGTTTGACTTCTAAGGTTGCCCATTCCAACTGACGCTGTTTCGCGTCATTGAGTAAAGCATACAGTAAAAATTGCCCCAGTCCTTGATGTTGGTAGTTGGGATGCACCGCCAAAATCGTAATATGCGCTTCCTCCAGAATTGACCAGTAACAACCTAAACCCACTAAGCCATTCGGTAAAGGGGGGGACGTGGGTAAATTTTCCCCCGGTGGATTTTTTGGCATAACCCCATCTGCATGGCAACCCCATGGTCGCTTATCCAAACCGTTGTGTGCTTCTAAAACCAGTAATTGACTATTCGGGCTATTTAACTCACGTTCGTAGCCCGATCGCGTCCACAGCCCGCCAAAACATACTTTATCTAGATCCACCGCCGCATTCAGTTGTGCTGTGGTTAGCGGCTTGATCTCTAAGACAGTCACATCACTCAATTGTACACTAAACTAACGGACGCTTTTGGTGTACCTGCCCATATTCATCGCAAAGATAATCACGACATTATGCTATTGACTGACTCCACTCAGGTGCAAAACTCTGGACAGCGATATCTTGTAGCGAACTCTCATCCCGATAGTCGCTCCCCGAATCAGGAACTGTTGCCGCTTACAGCTACGGTTAACAGCCAGGACTGTCTGGAAATTGGGGGGTGTGATGTTAAAGATTTAATTGAGGAATTTGGTTCTCCCCTCTATATCCTAGATGAAGTCACAGTAAGAACGGCTTGCCGCCAGTATCGGGATGCTTTTGCCCGTTATTATCCCGGTGATACCCTAGTGCTGTATGCCTCGAAAGCCTGGAATTGTTTAGCCGTTTGTGCGATCGCGGCATCGGAAGGTTTGGGTATCGATGTTGTCTCCGGAGGAGAACTCTACACGGCATTAGAAGCCGGAGTCCCAGCCGATCAGTTATATTTCCACGGCAATAACAAGTCTATCGCTGAACTCCAGCTTGCGATTGAAAGCCAATGCACGATTGTTGTGGATAATCAGTTGGAGTTAGAAACTCTGGCAGATTTGACACAAAAAACCTCTGTGGATACCCAGGTGCGGATCATGATTCGGATCACCCCGGGGATCGAGTGTCACACCCATGACTACATTCGCACAGGACACCTGGATAGCAAGTTTGGGTTTGATCCCCACACGCTAGATAACGTTTTTGCCTTCATTAGCCAAAACCCTATTCTCGACTGTATTGGGTTACACGCTCACATTGGCTCACAGATTTTTGAGCGTCAACCCCACAAAGACCTCGGGGCTGTCTTGGTCGATTATGTCCAGAAAGCCGCTCAGTTCAATCTATCCATTCAAGAACTGAATGTCGGCGGCGGTTTAGGAATTCGCTATACCGAAGACGATGATCCCCCCACGATAGAGGCTTGGGTTAAGGGCGTTTGTGAAGCCGTGGTTAATGCCTGTAACCAGCAGCAGTTACCCTTACCCCGGTTATTATCCGAACCCGGGCGATCGATTATTGGACCGGCTTGTGTAACGGCGTATACCATCGGCAGTCGCAAGGTGATCCCCCAAACGCGAACCTATCTGGCGGTTGATGGGGGGATGTCCGATAATCCCCGTCCGATTACCTATCAATCGGTCTATCGTCCAGTCGTTGCCAATCGCATGTCAGCACCGATAACTGAAACCGTCACGATTGCGGGTAAACATTGCGAATCCGGGGATATTTTACTCAAGGATGCCCAATTACCCGAAACCCAGCCAGGGGATCTGCTGGTGATTATGGGAACCGGAGCATACAATTACAGCATGGCGTCTAACTATAATCGTGTACCTAGACCCGCAGCGGTGCTAGTGAAGGATGGAACGGCTGAATTAATTGTGCAGCGAGAAACCTATCAAGACTTAATCCGCTTCGATCATTTACCGAAACGACTGGTATCTCAGGATTAGGGATTAGGGAGCAATGTAGAGACGCGCCATGGCGCGTCTGGAAGCGGAGGGAGCAGGGGGAGATGGGGGAGATGGGGGAGCCAAGGACGAATAACGAATAACGAATGACAAAGGACGAATAACGAATGACAAATGACAACTCCCTACCTAATCTCGTTACAATCAAGCCAGAGTCACCCTCTCAGTTGCTAAACGTTTAATTAAGTTCAATGCCTGCGTCGTCGTCGGGTTCTTTTCCTGACTCTGGCTGGGTTCAATCCTTGTTGCTGCACAGCGTTGATGTCGGATTGGTTCTAGCCCTCACCTATATGGTTCTCCTCATTATCGGGGAGCGTCGTACCTTATGGATGGTTCGAGGGCTAATCGTCTTGATGCTAGCGGCAGCGGTCAGTAATCGACTAGGATTGACCCTGTTGAGTTTCGTGTTAGAAAAATTGGTGGTTGGTTCGGCTGTGGCGATGGCTGTCATCTTTCAGTCAGAATTTCGCCGCTTTCTCGAACAAGTCGGGCGGGGAGAAATTATGCAGTTATTTCAATCCCAACGCCGCCCTATCCCTAAAGCAGATAGCGTTATAGATGAAATTGTCGATGCGGTCAAAGAATTATCCCAAAATCGGATTGGCGCATTGATGATTATGGAGACCAATGGCACCATTGACGAGCGAGATTTTTCTGTACCGGGGGTACAGTTGAATGCTGAACTGTCGAAAGAACTGCTGCAAACCATCTTCCAGACGACCACGTTACTCCATGATGGGGCAATATTAATTCGGGGGTCTCGCGTAGCTGCAGCAGGCGTAATTTTACCTCTATCAGAGCGAACTGCCTCACGACAGCTTGGCACGCGCCATCGAGCCGCGATGGGCATTACGGAGCGAGTCGAAAATTGCCTTTGTATCGTTGTATCAGAGGAAACGGGTTCTATTTCATTAGCCGAACGCGGTGGACTCAATCGACCCTTAACCAGTAGTAAACTCAAAGAACTGTTAGAGGCTCGATTTTCAACGGTGGTTGACCGTGAGGCAGTTGCCCCCGGTTTACGCAGTTTAGGTCGCCAAGTGAAGTCTCAAGGACGGCTACTCATTTCACGTTTACTGCGTCTGCCGTCATCCACGTCCCGCAAAAAGAAATGACTATTATTATACAACTATTATGCAAACGATACTAAAAGAATTACCAAGCGATCTCGACCAGGAACGTCTACCCAAACATGTGGCGGTGATTATGGATGGTAATGGTCGTTGGGCAAAACGTCGAGGCATTCCTCGGATTATGGGTCATCGCCGAGGCGTAGATGCATTAAAACGGTTATTGCGCTGTTGTGATGATTGGGGTATCCAAGCCCTGACCGCTTATGCTTTTTCAACGGAAAACTGGGGGCGTCCTATCGAAGAAGTGGAGTTTTTGATGACCCTGTTTGAGCGGGTATTAATGCGAGAACTCCAAGAGATGATGGAGGAGAATGTTCGCATTCAGTTTGTGGGGAATTTAACGGCATTACCGCAATCCCTGCAAAACCAAATTGAACGGGCGATGACCCAAACGCAAAAGAATACCGGGATTCAATTTACCGTTGCCACCAATTACGGGGGACGGGAAGAGATTTTGCAGGCTTGTCGGGCAATTGCGACTCAGGTTCAGCAGGGTGAGATTCAACCGGAGGAGATTGACGAAACGCTGTTTTCTCGCCATTTGTATACCGCCAATATTGGTGATCCGGATTTGCTGATTCGCACCAGTGGAGAGATGCGGTTGTCCAATTTTCTCCTCTGGCAAATGGCTTATGCGGAATTTTATATTACCGACGCTTTTTGGCCCGATTTTGATCGAGAGGCATTTCATCAAGCTTTAATTGCTTATCAGAAACGAGAGCGGCGATTTGGAAAGGTTTAAGTTTTGAATGTTGAGTTTTATCGCAAATCCGCCTTTTAAATCCCTTTATCCCTTAGCGGTTTTTGCCTATTTTCTATTGCCTGTTTTAAGGACCAGAGAAAACCGCTGCTTCTACGTCTTCACGACTGAGGGAATATTTGAAGGAACGTACAATGTCACGTTGTCCTTCTGCGGCATTAATGTAGCGCACGGCTAGTTCCTCAACGTCCAGGCAAAGTTCGGCTTGCCAATTTGGTCGTTCTACACGCCAGCAATTGAGTTCATTGCTATCTTGCTGACATCCTTGAGAACGGAGCCAATTTTCGATTTCTGGAAGAGGATGGTTATAGAGGGGAGTATCAGATGAAGGCAGTACCATAGACATTTTTACAGGTTGAGGGATGAAACAGAAACAGGGGGGTAACAGTGGATTAGATGGAGGGAAAAAAGGGGTTCGGAGGTCGATATCGTGGGATTGGCTGTAGTTGAGTTATCGGTGGAGTGGTGACTCGGCGGGATAGAGATGCCCCAGAAACTTGCAAAGCATTGTCTCCTCGGGTTAAGCCAATCACAATTGCTAGGAGTAAGCATCCCACGAAGGTTATCCCCAAAATAAATAGGGCAAATAACTCGCCTGCGGAGAGCGGACGATCCGTGGGGTCAAGGTAAGCCGAGGATGAATGCTCAATTCGCGATCGCCCGACAGGATGGTTCAATCCAGGTGGAGGTTGAATAACATTGACACGAGAATAGCAAATAGTTTTATCATACAGGATGCGCCGTTCCGGATTACTCAGAGTCGCATACGCTTCATTAAGCTGTTGGAACTTCGTCTTAGCGGTTTCCTTTGGCAAGTCCGTGGTATCGGGATGGTAGCGTTTACTCAGTTCCCGATAGGCACGACGGATATCGAGAGCAGATGCACTGGGATGTACCCCCAGAATCCCATAATAGGTTATGGGTTGTAGCTGTTTGCTCGTCCTAGTCTTCTGTTTTACCCAGTCTTGAGCCATCCTAGCTGGTCTAAAAAGCGGTTTTTAACATTTTACGTGATCGCTCTCAGTTGGTGAGCCGATGGCAGAGATTAGGATTGGCAATGCCATCCGGTAGACTAACGGTCAGCCGTCTGGGATCTAATCCGCGTTTTTGCAGCAAGTTGGGCAGACTGATGAAACAGTATGGTGAGTATTTATACTTAAAAATCCCGAAATCTACATAATTTAAAGGTTTCCACGTTCCATATCTGGCAATCAGCCATTAGAATAATGCAGTGAAACTTCGAGCCGGTGGGTGTTTCAGGCATTTTTCCCTGAGGCCTCCGGTTCTTGGGGTCAAATACTGAACTCTAAACCAATAGGTTAGAGTAAGCGTTGACCTACGATTCACGCAGAAATAAGGAGATTTATGATGAACAAGGGCGAATTAGTGGATAAAGTGGCGGAAAAAGCTGCTGTGACCAAAAAACAAGCGGATGCGGTGTTAACTGCGGCATTGGAGTCGATTATGGAAGCTGTCTCTGAGGGCGATAAAGTCACCTTGGTGGGCTTCGGTTCCTTTGAATCGCGGGAACGCAAAGCCCGTGAGGGACGCAACCCCAAAACTGGCGATAAGATGGAAATCCCAGCGACGAAGGTTCCGGCGTTTTCTGCGGGGAAGCTGTTTAAGGAACAAGTTGCCCCTCCCAAGTAAGGGTGTCGTCAAAACCTGTTGGTGAAGATAAGAGAGAATGGAGAGACGTAGCATGGCTACGTCTCTACCAACGGCTGATTTTAAGGAGAACCGATCCTTGAAACGACCCATTCACGGGGGAAATCTAGCCTGGGCAGCGGCGCGGGCAGATTGTTCCCCTTCCCTGATTCTGGATTTTTCGGCGAGTATCAATCCTTTGGGACCGCCAAAATCGGCGATCGCGGCGATTGCGTCCCATCTGGATAACTTAGTTGCCTACCCTGCACCGGATTACTACCCGTTACGGGTGACTCTGAGTCAACTCCATCCCACTGTGAATCCTGACTGGATTCTACCGGGAAATGGCTCGGCTGAGTTATTAACCTGGGCAGCTAGGGAACTCTCAGAACGAGAAGAAACGATTATCCTAACTCCAGCCTTTAGCGACTACCAACGGGCGCTGAGGGCGTTTAATGCCAGAATCAGGGAATGTCTTTTATTGGGGGCAGATGGGGAGACGGGGAGCAATGTAGAGACGTGCCATGGCGCGTCTGGGAAATGGGAAGATGAGGGAGTTCTCTCAACACTCAGCCAGGGCGGGTTTTGTGCAAATGTTATCATCAATAGCCAAAAGAAAATTCCTAAACCCGCCCCTACATTGCCGCTTGTTCCTGGCAAAAATCAGGGTTTGCTGTTGAATAATCCCCATAATCCGACGGGTCAATTATTCGACAAAGCCAGCCTGCTGCCTTATTTGCAGCAATTTGCCCTAGTGGTTGTGGATGAAGCCTTTATGGACTTTTTGCCACCGGATCAGCAGCACAGCCTGATTCCTTTGGTGCAGGATTATCCCAATCTGGTCATTTTGCGATCGCTCACTAAATTCTACAGCCTCCCTGGACTCCGCCTCGGTTACGGTATCGCCCATCCTGAACGCCTAAAACGCTGGCAACAGTGGCGTGACCCCTGGTCTGTCAACGTCTTGGCTGTCGCGGCGGCTATCGCTGTGGTCCAGGATCAAGACTTTCAACACCAAACTTGGGACTGGCTACCCACCGCGCGATCGCACCTGCTTCAAGGGTTATCATCGTTACCAGGATTACATCCCTATCCCAGCGCGGCTAACTTTTTACTGGTCAAGTCAGACCACTCCTGTTCCCAACTTCAGGAACACCTACTCAAGCACCACCGTATTTTAATTCGGGATTGTTTGAGCTTTCCGGAATTAGGCGATGGTTATTTTCGAGTCGCTATTCGCACCCAAGCTGATAACCAACGTTTATTAGAGGCTCTACAATCCGTTATAAACCGTTATAAATTATGAATTGCCCATTGCCCATTGCCCATTCCCTATTCCCTGTTAAATGACAAATGGCAAAAGATTATGACCTTATTGTAATTGGTAATAGCAGGGCTGGCGCTTATGCTGCCTTGGCTGCGACTCAATTGAAGGCTCGTGTTGCCTTGGTTGATCCAGAAAACATTCCCAGCAACTGGTTAGGTCAAAAAGCGCTTTACAATCAGATCTTGATACAGGTGGGGCGGGTTCTTCAGCAAGTACGGAATGCACCTAATTTGGGAATTTATTCAGCTATAACTCCCTCAATTTTTGATAGTTCTGAATTAAAAAAGCAGTTACTCAAAAAATCAGAAGACGCTGGGGAAGAAGGTAGAGACATACCATGGCACGTCTTGGAGTCAACCCCCCATTTTCCTACTGTACAACTTACTGAAGCAATGGAATGGGCAGACATGGTAGTTTCTACCTGTTCTGAAGCCACGTCTCCAGCCATTTTGGCATCCTTCGGTGTAGATGTAATTTCTGGCAATGGAGAATTTTGCCGTCTACCGCACTTGGGTTTTGTTGTCAATAACCGACGTTTACGGGCAAGAGCCTATTTGATTGCAACGGGTTCTTGTCCAGACATTCCTAATATTGATGGGTTAGATAAAATGAGTTATTGTACCCCAAGAGATGTCTGGCAGTATATAGCAACCTATCAGGGTACATTTAAAAGCAAAGTTATCGAGGCGGATTTGACTGATACCGTTCCTCAAGCAACCGATAAGGTAACGAAACCTACCCCTCAAGAAAAACCGCAGAACCCAGAAGAAACTCCTCCATTTCAGTTACAGAAAAATTGGCTAATTGTTGGTAGCACTATCAATGCTGTCGAACTAGCGCAAACATTAGCACGGCTAGATTGTCAGGTGACATTGGCGGTGAGTGAAGCTGATATTTTTCCCCAAGAAGACTCAGAGGCGTCGCGTCTGGTGCAAGCCCAATTAGAAGCCGAAGGAATTCGGGTTTTGACTCAAAGTCCGGTGACTCAGGTCAGGTGGATTGAAGGGAAAAAATGGGTACAGGCGGGAAATCGGGCAATTGAAACCGATGAAATTTTGTTGGCGACGGGTCAAACCCCTAATATTGAATCGTTAAATTTAGCAGGAGTTGGGGTGAAGTGTTCCCCTAAGGGGTTGAAACTCAACCCAAAATTGCAAACCACGAATCCCCGCATCTATGCTTGTGGTGATGTGATTGGCGGTTATCAATTTAACCATATTGCTGAATATGAAGCCAGTATTGCTTTAAAAAATGCGTTATTTTTTCCCTTATGGACAGTAGATTATCAGGGGATTCCGTGGGCAATATTGACTGATCCAACCTTAGCACGGGTGGGCTTGACAGAAGCGCAAGCCAGACGCCGTTATCGGAAAGAGGTTTGGGTGGTGCGACAGTATTTCAAAACCTTGGATAAGGCACAAATTTTAGGGAAAACAACTGGGTTTTGTAAGCTGGTGGTGCGTCGGAATGGGACGATTTTAGGCGGATTAATTGTGGGCGCAAATGCCGATGAGTTGATTGGTGCGATCGCGCTGATGATTCGCCATAAAATTAAGCTGGGATCATTGGCTAAAATGCCCCAAGTTTCGCCTACATTGTCAGAGATTCTTTATAAAACAGCACAGGAATGGCAACGTCAACGGTTAGAGCGGAATCAGATGGTACAAAATCTGCTCGAAGCCTTTTTTAACTGGCGGCGGACATGGTGAAAACACAGATTACACAGAGGGGATGACAGTTTCGAGAACACTGAATAGGAGGGACACTGATTACACAGAGAACTAAATAATCTCCTTCAAAAACACAGATTACACGGGAGCATCCCATTTTGGAAAAGAGAGAAAAGTTATTCGCGAGTTATAATCGCGAATAATCGCTTAACCTAAATAACCTAGACTCCGCACTTCAATTTGAAGTACAAAAAAATACATATAGCAATCCTAAATAGGTTGTGGCAATTTTCCATACTGAAATATTTTTGGAAAATCGAATATTTGACCATCAGCAAAAAACTTAAATAACCACTTAACTATTTTAAAAGAGCTGCAAAGATGATAAAATTGTCTGATGAAAGTTTTAACTTGCAACCAAATATCTTCGACTGGATTTTGTTCGGGAGCGTTCGGAGCAAATTTCGTACAAGTTATCAACCAGTCTTCCTCTGATAAATCTTGATTAATTGTCGTTAAGTATTCTCGAAACTGCTTAGAATCATGGTAAGTTGCACCATCCCAAAATATCGATAATTTTTTTCCGGGTCGTTGCCTTTGTAAATGCTCGATAAAATCGATAGTATTTTCGCTGTTTCCACTTTATATTCTTTGACTATAAACTCTTTGGTTTGATAATCTAAAGCCCCATAATAAGTCTGTCTTTCTTTTTCATTTTTGAGAGGAACTTCTATTCTTACATCTGTTCTTCCCCACGCATAACCTAACAAATCACCCCACAGCAGATGACATTCGTCAAGCATAAGCACCGTCCGGTTTCCAGCTTCTATTTCCGGTTTCCATTTTTCTAGCCTTACCTCTATTTCTTTTTTTTTTAGCTTTGACCAATTCATCATTTTTAGCCGGATTCTTTTTTTGAGTCTTTTTCCAACTTACTTGAGCCTCTTTGAATAAGCTATAATAACTTTGATTCGACTCAAAAACTACATCATACTGCTCCTGTAAATAGTTTTGCAAGTCTGACAATCTTAGATGTTCTTGTTCCCTCAACCACTGAATTGTTTTGGCTTTTTCTTCTGACTTTAAGTAACCTTGCCTTCCTTTATATTGAAGCTTTAAACTTTCTACGCCCTGAAAAAGCGCTTGATTTTTCCATTGGCTGATAAAACTGTGAGAGACTTTTAATAGTTCTTTGACTTCCTGATAAGATTTTCCTTCCAAAATCATTTTTACCGCCAAGGCTCTCTTGATTTCTTTGGACTCTTTTGTTTCCTTGATAAAATCAGCTAGTTCATCTATAATGTTCATTTGTATTTTTTCTAGGGGGATTATTATTACTATTATATCTGTGGCGACCTATTTAGGGCTGCGATAGCACAGCCGCGTGTCTTTGTTGCGCTTCCATTTCGGAGAGCGGGAGTGCGATCGCGTTTCCTCATGCATAACAGCTTATAGAAAAATTCAGTAAATCCTTTTTGGCTTCAGCTTCGTATTCCCTATGAACCGTCGTACTGATGAGGATTCTATGAAAGTTAAGTATCTGGCTACACTTGCTGTTGCTTCAATGCTGAGTCTGGGACTTGTTGCTGCTTGCTCTAACCCTTGCGCCGCCAAGACGAACACTCCTGATGCACAGACGACCAACCAAGTCGATCCTTGTGCCTCTAAAGCCAATCCTTGTGCTGCTAAAGAGAATCCCTGTGCATCCAAAGCCAATCCTTGTGCTGCTAAAGCTCAATCGGTAGGAGGTCCCCTAGCTACAGAACTTCAGGGTAAACCCGTGGTAGTGGATGTGTTTGCGACCTGGTGTGCTGGCTGCAAGAATATTGCGCCCACTCTGACCCAATTGAAACAGGAATACAGCGATCAAGTTAACTTTGTCGTGCTAGACGTAACGGATAAAGCCACAGTCGAAGAAACACAAGCCAAGGCGGAAAAATTAGGTTTGGGGAAATTCCTAGAAGATACTAAGAGTAAAACTAGCACCGTGGCAATTGTTGACCCAGCGACTGGCAACATTTTAGCGATGTTCAAAAATAATCCCAATAAGGCTGACTACACCCAGATCCTCGACACGGCTCTAGCCGAAAATTAACT
>CAZNNK010000010.1:0-6745 GCA_964574085.1 uncultured Coleofasciculus sp. | reverse complement strand
GAACAAGACTTCTCGACGTTTTAAAGTTTCAAAACAATGGTTGATTTACGGGGGATTAGGACTGCTCTCGATGGCGTTGGTGATCACCCTAGGACCCGTCATCAGCCATCCGATTGAACGGGCGATATCTCTTGTCGAAAACAGCTATCAGCAGTGGTTCGACCAGCAAGATACTGCTAATCCCCTAGTGCTATTGCCCTTGGCATTTATTGGTGGATTGCTTGCCAGTGTATCTCCATGCATTCTGGCGCTGTTGCCCGTCAACCTCAGTTATATCGGCACGTTGAACATAAAATCCCGTTGGGATGCTTTTACCAAGGCTGGCTTATTTGTTCTGGGGGCTGTAACAATTTTGAGTCTGTTTGGCTTAGTCTCCTCCTTTGCTGGAGCCGTCATGGTGGAGTACCGAGGCTATATCAATGTAGTTGTGGGACTGATTATGGCTCTGATGGGTTTGTGGTTGATGGGGGTAGTTAAGTTGCCCCTACCGCAGATGGATTTGAGTCTCCCCCAGGCTGGACCTTATGGGGTGGGGTTGACCTTTGCTTTGGTGAGTTCTCCCTGTGCCAGTCCGGTGCTGTTTGCGGTGCTGGCAGCAGCGGCAGCTAGTGGCTCTCAACTCTTAGGCACACTGACGATGGTTAGCTACGCTTTGGGTTACACCATGCTGATTTTTCTGGCGAGTTTGTTTACCGGACTGGCAAAACAAAGCAAGCAGTTATTGAAACATTCGGAGGCAATTATTCACTTTGGCAGTGTGGCTCTGATTTTAACTGGAGCGTACTACCTGTTTACTGGCACTCAATGGTTCTTGGGAGGCTAAGTTAGTGAGGGTAGAAAATCGGGTCATTATTGGCTCTGGCACGGGGACAACTGCCAAACAGACCAATGGTTTTAAATGATGCTATCCAACCAAACGGATGCCGAGGTATTTCAAGCGTTGCGATCGGGGAACCTGTTAGCCTTGGGTATCCTTTACGAACGCTACGGAGAGGTTGTTTACCGCACCGCTTGGCGGATGTTAGGCAATCCACAAGAGGCTGAAGACCTCACCCAAGAAGTATTTCTCGCCCTCAGACACAGAGGAACTTATGACTCGAAGCGAGGTTCCATGTTAGTTTTTTTATTGACTTTAACCCGCTCAAAAGCAATTGACCGCCACCGCCAGATGCAAGCCCAGTGGCAGCGTCTTCAACGATGGACTCGCAGTCTTCCGCCTGAAAGTTGGAGTACGTTGATGGATCAGGCTTCCTGGGAAGACATGTCGAGCCGCGTCCGCGAGGCACTCTCTGAACTGCCTTCCCATCATCGGCAGGTTCTGGAGATGGCTTACTATGACGGCTTAAGTCAATCAGAAATTGCCCAAGATTTGAATATGCCGATAGGAACCGTAAAAACCTACAAGCGCAAGGGCTTGTTAAAGCTTAGACAACTATTACAAGATTTGGTAGAACAGCGATGGTAGACTTTCGAGACTCCGAAGAATCAAACGAACTGTTAGCCAGCTACGTCCTTGGCGATTTGACTCCAGAAGAAGTGGCTTCGGTGAATCAGTTATTAGAATCTAATCCAGAATTAGCGACTGAAGTGAGCCGCTTGCAGAAAACTTTGGCACTGCTTCCCTTAAGCTTACCGGAAACTTCGCCTCCTGCAAGTTTAGGTTCTCAGATTTTGCAAGCAGCTAGAGATAGCGATACGAGTTTAACGGCAAAAGTATCAAAGCGAGTTCGCCCAAGACCAAACACTTGGCTTGGTGTTGCTGGAAGTGTGGCGGCTTCTGTTATAGTTGGACTCAGTGTATACAGCTATCGCTTACATCAAGAGGTAATTGCTGCTCGTGCTGAACTATCGCGCTATAAAGAAGCGATCGCTTTACTTCGTCAGCCGAGTAACCGCTTGGTCTCGCTCAAAGGAACGAATGTAATCCCTCAAGCCTCTGGAAGTATGGTGGTTGTGCCAAGCTCTGAAGTTGCCGTATTAACGCTTCAAAATCTAGCTCCCCTACCCAAAGGGCAAATTTATCGATTGTGGGCATTTGCCAACGGGAAAAAAATTTACTGTGGTGAATTTAAGCCTGACTCTCAAGGAAAAGTATTCGTGGAACTCCCACTGGATAATGTCATGTCAGGTAACTCTTCAATTGTAGTGACTGTTGAGCCATCACAAAGATTCTCGCAGCCCACTGGAGAAACAGTAATGACCGGAGGCGAGGGTATGTCACTTTAATTTGGACTTTGGACAAAAAAAATGACGAGCTATTGTTTTACTGGATCTCGCAAATTGACTTCTCGGCAAGGTGGCACGATCGCTGGCGGCAATACAATACTCTTATTTGTCCTCTTCAAGTTCTGCCTGTGCTAAAGCGGATTCGATTTCTGTGAGCTTTTGCTGTAACACGTCCTTAAGCTGAGCGAGTTGAGCCGATTCTAAGTTTTGGACAGGCATCGATTGGACGCGATTAATTATCCCATCTACCTGCTTTTTGCTGAGGGTGTCTTGACTCGTGCTGGTGTAATTCGCAATCTCTTGACTAACAAGGGAGCGTGTTTGGCTGACGGATAGCTTTTTCGATAAAACCTGCTGTTTGAGCCTTTTTCGTACTTTTTTGGCTTCAGCTTCTTTTAACCCTAGTTTTTTGGCAGATAACCGTGAAAGGGCGAGGGCTTGCATTGTGCCTAAACCCTGTTCTCGGATTGCCTGTTTTAGGTCATTGGGTAGTGCCAACATGGGAAAGATATTGGCATTAACGGAGGCGGGATTCAGTCTTAAGGACAGTAAAACGCCTAACACCGTTTGTTCGATTTCACTTAATTTCAGGGTTGCCAATTCCTGCTGTTGGCTGGAGGTTGGCACAAGGACAAGGGTGCTGACTTTGGGTAGGGTTCTCTGGCGTTCTAACCGTCGCACGACTGTATTGAGAATCCGGGGAATGGCTTCTGCTGAGATTTCTCCGTTGTACTCATCTTGAATCTCTTTGACTAAAGCCTCTGCCAAATCCAGGTGATTTAGCTCTTCTCGGTGCAGATTCGTCAGCAAAACGTGACGGTGCAGCGATTGGGGGGATGGAATGATGACGGCTTTGATTGTTTGCCAATTGATTAAGAGGGCAGCACGGGTTCTACGTTCTCCATCAAACAAGAGATAGCGTCCATTTTCGAGTTCTATTAAAATGATAGGCTGCTGTTGCCCGTCTGATTCTAAGGAACGAGCTAGGGTTTCGATAGTTTCAGTGTCAAAGCTTTGGCGAGGCTGGTCTTTGTTTCGCTCTATTTGGTCGAGGGGGATTTCTAGGATGCCGCTGATGGCTAATTCTGAACGCAGTTGATTGACTTTTTCTTCGAGGGCGTCTCCGCCTCCGGCTTGGCGGAGTTGTTCAATTTCTTGGGTTAGGGAGTCTACTTGTGCCTGAAGTTCATGAACTTCTTGGGAATAGGATGCCCCAGAGAGTAAGTTGGATAGGTCTACTCCGACTTTTTTACTCATTTGCTTGCCTCTGTCAATGCTTGACGTAAAGATGCCACAATCGGATTAAAGTCCTGACAGGCGGGATGTCGGGGACGATACAGGTGTAAGGGTAATCCCTGGGCGCTGGCGTTTTTGAATTCGGATGAGAAGCGGATGGGTGGGAATCCGTGAATGTTTAACTGTTCTAATTGGGGGGTGAGTTGTTCTATTATGTTGCGGTGGATGGCGAGACGGCGGTCATATTGGTTGGGAAGAATTCCGAGAATGGTGGGTTCGGGTTTGAGTCGTAGTCGTCGGAAGGAATGATAAAACCACTCTAAGAGTTTTCCGGCGCCATCGGCTGATTTGGGTTCAACTTGGATGGGAACGAGTAGATGGGTACTGGCTGATAGGGCAATTAAGGGTAAGGGTCCTAAGGTGGCGGGACAATCGAAGATAATTAGGTCATGGGGTAAGGGAAAGTCAGCTAAGCGGTCAGCGAGTAAGTAGGCGCCTCTTTCGTGTAAGACTAACTCGTTAATTGATTTGACCAGTCCCATTTCCCCCTGAATGGCGACAACGTTTTCGAGATGGTCTTTCCATAAGTCAACGGTGGGCCAGTCTCCGGCAAAATTCTCCTGGAGAACGGTGGCAAGGCTGCGGTTGTTTTGGGGACGAGGTAACCCACTAAATAAGCTGACTGAGCCTTGAGGGTCTAGGTCTATCAGGGCGACAGAGTACCCGGAGGAGCCGATTAAATAGGCTAAATGGGCAGCGATGGTGGTTTTACCGCTGCCGCCTGCGTTCGATAGTATGGCTAATCGAATGGGCATACAATATCTTTAAAGTTATCATGTGGTATAACAGTATTCCACATGGGTGTAGGAGGCAAGAGGCAGAAGGCAGGAGGCAGAAGGCAGGAGGCAGAAGGCAGGAGGCAGAAGGCAAGAGGTGAAAGCTATAAGTTGTGACCTGTGAAGTTTTACCCAAAAGCGAGTATGTATGTAGGAGACGAATTGGTTTCAGGTCAGGGGGAGTAAATCGGGGTTGGGAAGAATTTTTAAGATTCCATTCTCATAGATAAAGCGAAACAAGGAAAGTTGACCGGGAGAGATATTACCGTTGCGTCCCCCATGGATAACTATATGACAGGGTGTACATAAGGGGATGAGATTTTCGGGTCGGTTGTCCTCTGGGATGAAATTAGCATGATGCACCGATAGGGTTGCCATTGTCCATTCAGAACGGGTGAGGTTGGATGGTTTTTCTCCTGGGCGAAGGCATTGTTTCCCGCAGTGGCGACAGCGCCAAAGGGCGGCTTCTTTGACGGATAGGGCGATGGTTGACCAATTATCGGCGTAGCGCTGGCGGTTGATTGGCATCTTCGGAAGAAGGAGTATCTGGGGACAGCGACGTCCATAATTATTGTATTGGGGATGGGGGAAAAAGGGGTAGCGATCGCTCTTTTGCTCTTTTTCTGGTTTTCCCCTAGAACTTTACGGCTGGCGCATTTCTAAATCGGCGGCGAGTCCAAAATGATCCGATGGGTAAAGGTAACGGTTGTCAGGGGAGGGCTGGTTGAGAATCAATCGACAATCTTTTACACGCCAATGTTGATTGATAAAGATATAGTCTAATGTTCCTCGCCAGGGAATTAAGGTGCGGTTAAAGATTAAGTTTCGCCAGGTTTGGCGTAGCACTTGCAGCCAATTGAGTTGGACGAGTGGGGTGGGACAAGTATAGTCGGGTTCCTTGGAGTGGTAAGTGGCATAGGCAGAGTTGAACTGTTGTTTGATTAGGGTGATGGCGGATGTGGTAGGAGTACCGTTAAAGTCTCCCACCGCGACGATTGGCATTTCTGGTGGAAGCTGCCCTAACCAATCCAGGAGTCGTTGTACTTGATATTAATTGGGTGGGAGGAATTTTAAGTGTAGATGATACCGTGGCTGACCAACCTTATAGTGATCCGGCGAAAGCCGAATTAATCGGTTACTTTTGGTCTGGAAAACATCGCCAAGTTTTCAAGGGCATTAATATTGTCACGTTGAACTAGCTTATTGGTTGAAAACGAAAAAAGCATTTTTTGCATTGCGGCTCAAAAAGGATACTTATGTTCGTCCATCAGGAGGAAGCTATAAACGGCTGAGTGAGTTGGGTTTAGCTCCAGGGATGAAACTCTTCTTCAGGTTTTGAGCTTAACTTGACACTAACGAGCAATACCGTACCCCTACGGTGCAATTCTAAAACTATTAATTTAGAGCTTGCTGCACAACTCCAGAACCGCAAAGCCATCAATGCTTTAAGCCGTATCAAAAGTTGTTTATCTTCAAGGAAATGTGAGACTATCTATCAAAACTATGGCGAGAGAATCACCGAAAATGTACCCTTGCTTCCCCTGCTCCCTCTGCTTCCCCTGCTCTCTTCCCCCACCACAAGACTTATTCAGCAGCCCCTAATTTATTCCCCATTCCCCGTTCCCTCTTTCAACCCCTATTTACAGTAGACTCAATCTCAGTCAATTGCTGCTGAAGTGCGCCTGTAGTTAACAAAGACTCCGCTTTGCTTAATCCATCTTCTAACGTAGAACAAACCCCACAACGCCAAAGATAAAACCCACCATTCCAAATCACTGATTTTTGAAATTCTGAAGCTTTTCCAGCTAAAACATCGTTAATTCGTGCCAATAATTGTTCCTTTGACTCTAGGGAAACCTCCTTGCCTTCAAAGCCATAGTCCCTAGGGTGAAGTTTCAGGCGTTGGTAGGGTTCGCTGTCTCCAGGTTTATGGATTGAAATAATCGCTGTCCGTTCACGGGGTAAATCACAACTTCCCTCTAACCCCTTGATTAAGGTGTAATTGTTGACACCTCGTAGTCCTAATGTTCCCTGCATAAATTCTTCCGTTGGGGGATGGACAAACCCAGCCACGAGATGCACATTCCCCGCATAGGGAAGCCAAATTAATTCAATCGTGGCAAAGGGGGGACGCTTGCCAATCTGATCCCGATAATTCACCAAACCTTGAGTCGCCGGAAAATGGTTAGGGGTGTAGATAAACCCAAAGCGAGTTGTTTCTAAAGCCTGATGAACTTGGGCAAGATTAAAGCGGGTAAAATCAATGCCCAATCCTTGCCATATTTCTACCAGGGGAATGCCATATTTAGTAGGCATACAGTCACCGCCATGTTGGATTACTGGAACCCCGGAAGCTGCCAGCATCAGCGCCGTTAATACAGTAACAGGCGCGGTTCGCGATCGCCCGTCGTAAGGGGTTCCCATTACCGTGACTATCGGATCATCCG
>CAZNNK010000009.1:9136-21528 GCA_964574085.1 uncultured Coleofasciculus sp. | reverse complement strand
GGGATACGTTCTACTTGCACCCAATAGGTACGGGGATGTCGAAAGCGCGGGTTAGAGAGTCGGTGCTGCAAGCGTCCATCATTGGTCAACAAGAGCAATCCCTCGCTGTCTCGGTCAAGGCGTCCGACGGGGTAAACCTCCGACACCGGAATATAGTCTTTGAGCGTTCGACGAGGACTGTCCTCTCTATCTGTGAACTGACTTAAGACATCGTAGGGTTTGTAGAACAAGAGGTATCGATACACATCTTCAATCTTAACTGTTGTCAGTTGGAAGCTTCATCCGGGGAAGGGGGTAAATAATCATTGAACCGTTGCTGGTCATAGAAATAAAGCGTGCGAATGGGATAGGGAATATTAATGTCGGCGTGATCAAAGGCTTTTTTAATCGCCAGAATGGCTCGAGTTTGCACCTGACGGACTCGTTGCTGCTGGGGTAACGTCCAGTAGCGGACAACGAAATCGATGGAACTGTCGCCAAAGCTGACTAAATCAATTTCTGGTGTCGGCTGGGACAAGACACCCTCCACCTGAGTAATGGTTTGTTCGAGTAGTTCAGCCGCTTCAGACAGGGATGTATTATAGTCAACTCCGACACCTAAATCCGTTCGTCGTCGTCCGTAGGCGGTTCTGACTTGCACCGCACTGGTAAATACCGTTGCATTCGGCATGAGAATGCGTTCGCCTTGATAGGTACGAATTTGGGTGGTACGGATGTCAATCCTCTCCACCGTTCCTTCATAGTCCCCAATAATCACCTGATCATTGAGACGAAACGGTTCTTGCACCAGTAATAGCACCCCAGCTAAGAAGTTTTTGAAGATATCTTGGAAGGCAAACCCAACGGCGACTGAACCCAACCCCAGCGCCGCGATAATGTCACCCAGGCGCAAGCCGGGAAAGGCAATCACACTAGCAGCTAAAATGCCAACGACCCATGTTGTCACATACGTCGCTTTCGCTAGCAGCATTTGCAGCGATGAGCTACGGATTGTACGCTCTCCTATCTTAGCGGTAACTTGCTGGGCACCATCGGCAGCGTAGCGAGTCAACAGGAGAATGATCACTCCGCCGATCAGCCCGGGCAAAACCTCAATAGCAGAGCCAAGGAGATCGAGTAAGCTGGAATTAATTTCTTGGATAAGACTGTTCACAAGTCGATCATTGACATATTTCTCTTGCTAACCTAGCAGCTATAGGGCATCGGGTTTAAGCCAATGGCAAAATTTTGCTAAAATTCCGCTAAAATGCTGAGATAATCAGGTTAAATCTAGCTAGCGTCCCGTTCTGGCATCAGCCAAGGATGTTTCACTGGTAGTGGGTATTGTCCCTCTTTTCGGATATCTTACCGGAGAGTACATTGTCGGTAACACTTGCTGCCAGACAAAGCGGCTTGAGGACAAGCCTCATTTGGGGAAATCTACAAGTGGCTTAGATTTAAGTTTATGTAAATTCAAGCTAGGTGTTACCCACCATCTTATTGAAGAACGTTCTAGACAATTCTATTTGTCACTCCAAAACCTTCTAGTAAAAGTTTAAAAACCTATGGAATCTGTTTGGGCAATTATTTTGGCACTGTGTTTAAGCGGCTACGGCATTGGTTCAGCCAAAGTTATCAATCAAGGCAATCAAGCTATCGTTGAACGTTTAGGGAAATATAAGAAGACTTTACAGCCCGGTCTAAAGTTGGTTTGGTTTCCTTTGGAAAAGATTGCCGTAGAAGAAACCACTCGTGAGCAAGTTTTAGACATCGAACCCCAGCAGGCAATCACTAAGGACAATATTGCGACGGAAGTCGATGCGGTGGTGTACTGGAGAATAAACAACCTCTATAAAGCCTACTACGATGTTGAAGATGTTAAAGAGGCAATTACAAATTTAGTGATCACGACATTACGGTCAGAGATTGGCAGAATGGATTTAGATGAAACCTATTCATCCCGTTCTGAGATCAATGAGAATTTGTCGATTTACCTCAAGGAAGCTGCCGATAGCTGGGGAGCAGAGGTTATCCGTGTTGAACTCCAAGAAATTAAACCTCCCCAGACTGTGCTAGAGTCCTTGGAACAGGAGCGAGCCGCAGAAAGTAAGAAAAAAGCGGCGATTTATGAAGCAGAAGGGGAAAGAGAATCCGCGATCGCTCGGGCGGAGGGGACGGTAAAATCCCTAGAGATGATCTCAAAAGCGCTGCTTGAAAAGCCGAACAGTCAGGATGTACTTAAGTATTTGATTGCGACTCGTTATGTAGAAGCGAACGAGAAGTTGGGCGAAAGTACCAACTCCAAAATCGTATTTATGGACCCGAAAGCCTTAACGGAAGCGATGACTGATTTAATGGAGACTCCGGAATTACCGATCAAGAGAGATGGTGGAAATGGCTCGAACTAAGCCTTCGGCTCAATAATTCCTGTCTTTGGCAGAAGCAGCAGCCAAAGAGAAAGTCTGTATGAGAGGCGAATTGAGCCACAATTTGTAGGGGCGGGTTTAGCCACTCAATTAGATATTCACCGATAAATCAACAACAAAACCCGCCCTCCCCACCGATAAATCAACTCTAGTCCGTATCATCCTCCTCAGACGTTGGAGTATTCATCTCTTCTTTAAAGCCTTTCAGTGTTTTTCCTAATGCGCGACCCATATCAGGGATCTTCTTGGGACCGAAAATTACTAGAGCGACAATTCCGATAATCGCCACTTCGGGCCATCCTAAGCCAAACATACTCGTCTACTCCGATCAACTCTGCTTACTTATATTGACATTCTTTCTGACTTCCTGATCTAGCAAAGGATCTGTAGCAAGTCGGGGATATCCATAATCGCTAACGGGATTTCCGGGTTCTTCGAGCCACCTTACACCAGCTAAGTCTTCGCTCTCCACCATCACACCATTCTTCCAGAGTTCATACTCGCTAATATCAATCTCCTCATTCCAGACAATTCCATATCCCTCTTGCTCAACCTTAAAATTCTTAAACAAAGCGGGTTGCCGGAGTGGAGAAAACATGGGGATATCTAAAAGATGACGAATATCGTATTTTTTAATCTTTTGATTGGTAAATTCAACAATTAAAGTAGTATCATTAGCGGCTTTAGCTTTGTGAATTCGGGGATATTTCATAGTATTACAAACCCTAAACTTACTTCATTACTTCAAAGGAGGTAGCTTACGGAATTCCTGGGTGTTCCACATTTGTAACAAATCTTGCTGATACAAATTTGCCCACTCTAACACTAGCTTTTGCGCCCGATTGGGTAGATCTCCTTCAATGATCTCAAGCGACTCAATACCGACTAAAGCGTTATATTCGCCATAAATTGCATGAAAATGGGGTGGAGGGTGATCACCAAAGAACACCTTGATAACAATTCCGTAGAACCGTGCAACTTCTGGCATAACCACATCTAGCAAGTAGCTGACCACTTCATTGTATCAAAGCCCTACCCTTACGATATCTACGCTGTGTGATCGCGGTTGACAAATGCTACAACCTATGAGTAGAAAGAGACAGGGATTAAGCTAAGACGCGCCATGTTCGGTAACGATAAAAAGCAGACAGATTAAGATTGTGACGATCTTAACGGAATCAGAAGCTGATATCCTATATCTACCACCCGATCCTGCCTGGTTTAGCGTTAAGTTTAAGATTCAAGGAATGTCAGTAACCACCAAGCCTTCCCTGCGAGAGCAACAACACCCCCTCATCCACCAATTAGCCGACTGTATTGAAGCTAACTGGCGGCGTTACCTGGATTTGTCGCCCTATCAGCTACCCGCTGAGTTGGGTTATGTAGAGGGGCGTCTAGAGGGGGAGAAACTCACGATTGAAAACCGTTGTTATCAGACGCCACAGTTTCGTAAACTACACTTGGAACTGGCAAAAGTGGGAACAATGCTCGATATCCTCCACTGTGTCATGTTTCCCCGTCCGGAGTACAATCTACCCATGTTCGGCTGTGATTTAGTTGGTGGACGAGGGAAAATCAGTGCCGCGATCGCAGACCTCTCTCCGGTTAATGCTCAACGTATCTTACCTGACACTTACCGCCAACCGTTAAACGCTTTACCGACCCCTAATTTCCAAGACGTCCGTGAATTGCCAGAGTGGGGCGATATTTTCTCTGAATTTTGCATTTTTATTCGACCCAACACCCCTGAAGAGGAACGCCAATTTTTATGGCGGACAGAGAATTTTCTGCAAATTCATTGTACTCAGGCGGCGAATGCGACACCTGTTTCGGCTGAAAACCAAGCAGACGTTTTAGCGGGTCAGCATTATTATTGCACCAAGCAGCAGCAGAATGATAAAACCCGTCGTGTCCTAGAAAAAGCCTTTGGTGCGGATTGGGCAGAGTATTATATGACAACAGTATTGTTTGACTTGCCATCGGTGTGATTAGTCATTGGTTGATTGTTCATGGTTGATTGTTGATTGGTAATCATCTCCCCTATCTCCCCTCTCTTCCCCATCTCCCTCATCTCCCCTATCTTCCTCATCTCCCCTATCCCATTAGACGTGCCTTACTCCTAGCGTCTATAACTGAAGGAGGGGCGCGAATTCTAGAGATTAATCCTATTTATCTTAGGACGATATGGGGCATAAACCAGGGATGGATGAAGGACTATTTTCAAAACCGATAACTCGTTGGGCGATCGCGCTAACTGTGGGCGGAACTCTGGCGACTGGAGTGGCGGCGGTTTACAGCCTAAATCGGACTCAACTGCGTCCAACTCAATCAAGTTCACAGCCGACGGCGACACCCGTCATCGAAGCGGTAACTGCCTTAGGGCGCTTGGAACCGACTGGCGAAGTGATCACAATATCTGCTCCCACATCACTGGAGGGCGCTAGTGTAGTGAAATCATTACTGGTTTCGGAAGGCGATCGCGTGCGGGAAAATCAAGTGATTGCGATTATGGATAACCGCGATCGTTTGCAAGCGGCTGTCGATCTGGCTAAAAAACAAGTTGAAATTGCTCAAGCGAATCTGGAACGAGTGAAAGCAGGTGCTAAAGCAGGTGCAATTCAAGCCCAAGCGGAAACCATTAATCGCTTGGAAAAAGAATTAGAGGGAGAAAAAAAAGCCCAACAAAGCAAAATTAATCGTTTAGAAACTCAATTGAGAGAAACAACCAAAGCTCAAGAAGCCACGATTCAAGCCCAACAAGCCACTGTTAAAGGTCAAGAAGCCACGATTAGACGACTTGAGGCAGAAAAACGTAACGCTGATAACGACTTTGCTCGCTATCAGCAGCTAGCCGAAGATGGAGCCATTTCTACTTCAGAATTAGAAAGCCGCCGTTTGAGGGTAGAAACAGCCCTAGAACGCCTGAGTGAGGCACAAGAAAACCTCAGTCAACAACAGGCGAATCTCATTCAAGCCGAAGCAAACAAAGCTCAAACCATCGCTAATCTTAACGAACAGCTTGAAGAAGCCAGAGTTAACCGCAACAAAACAATCGCCGTTCTTGAAGCTCAGATTAAAGAAGAAGAAGCTCGCCTGGAAGAGATTAAAGAAATTCGCCCGGTTGATATTAAAAAAGCCGAAGCTGAAGTGGAAAGTGCATTAGCTGCTGTTGAACAAGCTCAAGCTGATTTAGATTCATTAGCTTATGTGCGGGCTTCAGAAGATGGTCGAATTTTAGATATCAATACTTGGGCTGGGGAAACCATTAAAGAAGGGGAAGGAATTGTTGAACTGGGAAAAACAGACGAGATGATAGTGGTTGCTGAAGTCTACGAAAGCGATATTAGCCAAGTCCGTCTCGGACAGCGTGTTGCCATTCGTAGCGAAGGCAAAGCCTTTGAGGGCAAACTTCAAGGAAACGTCAGCCAAATTGGACTACAAATCGGCAAAAAAGATATTCTGGATACCGATCCGGCGGCTGATGTTGATGCCAGAGTCGTGGAAGTGAATATTCGTCTACGTCCAGACGATAGCCAACAAGTTACCGGATTAACTAATTCAAAAGTGATTGTCGAAATATTCCTAGAATCAGAGTCGAATTAATTGAAAACTATGTCCGACTAGCGAAGCGCCGGATCAAGTTGCGGTGGGTTTCGTTACATCAGGGTGAGGTAAGAGACGATAATAGTGAAACCTGCCCTACACACAACTAAAGACGCGCCATGGCACGTCTCTACAGTCAACACTAAAAACTTAAATGAAAATCCCTCTCGCTTGGTTACAACTGAGCCGCGAAAAAATTCGATTACTGGTCGCAATCGCGGGAATTAGCTTTGCTGATATTTTAATGTTTATGCAGCTTGGCTTCCGCGATGCTTTGTTTGAAAGTAATGTAACCCTACATAACAAGTTAAACGGTGACATTTTTCTGATTAGTCCTCAGTCTACCTCAACGATCGCCATGAAAAGCTTTCCCCAGCGGCGATTATATCAAGCGTTGGGCTTTGAGGGGGTTCAATCCATTAGTCCACTCTATATGGATTTTGGGTTATGGAAAAACCCGCAAACTCGAGCAACTCGCGCCATTATGGTTTTGGGGTTTAATCCAGCTAACCCAGTCTTAGATCTACCGGATGTTAACCAAAATTTGAATAAAATAAAAATAGAAAATGGGGTGTTATTCGATGACACTTCTCGACCAGAATATGGTTCAATTGCTCAACTATTTCGTCAAAAAGAGGAGGTAACGACAGAAGTAGAAGAACGCCGTATCCGAGTGGTGGGATTATTTAGTCTAGGGGCTTCCTTTGCGGCTGACGGGAATATTGTCACCAGCGATCTCAATTTTTTGCGAATCTTTCCGCGACGAGATAAGGGACTCATTGATATTGGTATCATTCAATTACAACCCGGAGCCAATCTCCAAAAGGTTTTAACAGACATGAGACAAGAATTCCCGGATGATGTCAAAATTTTATCCAAGCAAGAATTTATTAACTTTGAGAAAAATTACTGGCAAACCAGTACCGCGATCGGGTTTGTGTTTAGCTTGGGAACAGTAATGGGGTTTGTTGTCGGTACAGTGATTGTTTATCAAATTCTTTATACCGATGTTTCCGATCATTTACCTGAATATGCCACACTCAAGGCGATGGGTTATACTAATCGTTTTTTGTTGATGGTGGTTTTCCAAGAAGCACTGATTCTAGCAGTTTTAGGGTATATTCCAGGAATGGTCATTGCGTCGGGATTGTATGGTTTAACAAAAGCCGCAACTCGTCTACCAATGATCATGACGTTAAGTAAAACGATAACAATTCTAATCTTGACAATTATGATGTGTTGTGTATCAGGGGCAATTGCCGTGCGGAAACTGAAAGCGGCTGATCCGGCGGATATTTTTTAGCGGGTGAATAAGCTCTGTTATTGGTAGGAAAGGGCGGGTTTTGTTGTTCCGTTATTGGTGGATAGCGAAATTTAGTCCCTAAACCCGCCCCTACAAGAGATGTATGAAATTATAATAGATTTATGATTTATGAATTATCACGTATTACGTCAATCTCCTGTCGTCTCGATAAAAAATCTAAACCATTACTTTGGTAAAGGTTCTCTACGGAAACAAATTCTATTTGATATCAACCTAGAACTGTTACCCGGAGAAATTGTCTTAGTGACAGGTCCTTCGGGTTCAGGGAAGACGACCTTATTAACCCTAATTGGCGGCTTACGTTCACCCCAATCCGGTTCTGTTCAAGTTTTAGGACAGGAACTGGTCGGTGCGACCGAAGAAAAACTGGTGCAAGTGCGCCGTCATATTGGTTATATCTTTCAATCTCATAACTTGCTCAAGAGTCTTACGGCGTGCCAAAATGTGCAAATGTCGTTAGAACTTCACCCGGATCTATCTCCCGTCGAGGCAGTAGCGAAATCAACCGTACTATTAACCACAGTCGGTTTAGCCAATCATCTTAATCACTACCCAGATAACCTTTCTGGCGGACAAAAACAGCGGGTGGCGATCGCGCGGGCGTTAGTGAGTCGTCCTCAGTTAGTTTTAGCCGACGAACCTACGGCGGCTTTGGATAGTCAATCTGGACGGAATGTCGTGGAATTAATGCAACAGTTAGCAAAGGAACAAGGATGTACCATTCTACTTGTTACCCACGATAATCGGATTTTAGATATTGCGGATCGGATTATTCATATCGAAGATGGACATATTCAAAGACGTCATAAGCATGCCCTCGATGGTCGCGAAGGGTCATAAGCAATAAGTAATACGTTATAAAATGGAGAATTTAGTAGCATCAGTTACTTTGGTTAAGAACGACATTTAGGGTTGAGCAACTTTATCTAATGATTGGTAGATGGTGAATGGGTTTAGTTAATCCGCGCCCGATTTGTTCTTAAGGTCACGTTAACCCCCTCACTGGATTGCTGAAGCACCAGTAAAGGAGTCGGTTTAGCTTTTTGATCCCAGTGAATTGAAACAATTCGTCCTTGAATTGTGGGTTGCCAGCTTTCATCCTCTGGACTGAGAAAGGTTTCGATACAATCAATAATCTGGCTAATCGTCGCTGAGGTGGCTTGAGTCGGTAATTTCGTCAACTTGATTTGAATCCGGAACAGCACTCGCATCGTCCGTTTACCACTGCTTTCCGTCTCGTACTTGACATCAAACAGTTCATCAACTTGCCTCCCCGTGGTACTAGCAATCCCGACCGCGCTTTGAGTCGCCTGATTTGGTCGTAGTGCCACACTGATCATTTGTTTAACCTTGATTTTGATTTGATTCACAATGGCAAAATGGAATACCTCTTCCTCCATCCGCAATCGCAGATAGTCTAAATTGAACTCGCGAGAGTGAACCAAATCCGGATTCGTTTCCATTTTGCGGATCGTGTTGAGCGCTAACTTTAACTTTTTCTGGAGGTCTTTGGTTTTAAACTGCTCAAATTTCAGCTTCTTCGTCATGGCATTCAATTGCATTTTGCCATAGACCAGTAAGCCAATCACCAGTAAGAACAGTCCCAGGGAGACAAACATCCAGGGTGATCTGAACGACTCAGTATCTGGGGGTAAAGGAGAAACAGCCGTGGGTGACGGCTGAGAAACTTGAGCGAATGTAGATTCTCGAGGGATCATCGAACTGGACATAATGCCTGCTGGAAAAAACGTAAGAGTTATTTCTAGAATGCCTTCCAGGGAGTGCATCGACGGCAATCTCATCCTGGTTAAGTCTGCTGGGATAGACCGACAGGGATTTTCTGTCGGTGGAAAACACTGTACCGAGCAGTCAACTCTTGCTAAAGCCTCCTAGGACTCCGTGATGAATGTTAGAGGGTTCTGATTTTCGGAGGTTAATCAATTTGCCGCTTCAATTACAGATGCACCCATACAGACTGATTGTGCATGACAGTCTTGGCAAAAAGGTAGCAGCAAACAACGGTGTTCGTGCTAAGTGTTACCCTTAATGACGCCAGCGTGCCCGATAGCTACGGGCATCAATGTGGCATAAATTAGGAAATCGGCGATAGCGACCCAAGCCACCGGGCCACCACGGTTCCAGAGACCAATAAATTTGATTGCCACTTAACCCTTCACACACAAAATCCATGGCATCTCCCACCAGATGCCGACTATACTTGGCACCCCCCACAGCTCGATTAATGTGAGGGGGACGATACCAACTGGTGACGATAAAAGGTCGCCCAATGCGATCGCGTGCCCGTTGTGCCAGTTTCGCAATGCGAATCATAGCATCCACTGTAGCTTGGTTCGGGGGCATCCGTGTACCTCCATGGGTGGCTTCTGCCCAGGTAAAGTTACCATCAGGGATAATGGGGGCTAATAGCTGAATATTGTAGGGTGTCCACCGTTCCGGACGTTTGGGAATGACCACAGGTGTGGGCTTGGGCGGTGCTTCTTGGGCTTGGCGACGGGCTTCATTCATCCGTTTTTGGTCTTCCAGGAGAGATTGCACTGCCTGATTTCGGGTGGGCAACTCTCGCCAAAGTTGCACCAGCCGGATTAATGCTTCCCGTTGGTTGTCATTTTCGTTGTAGTCTTTGGGTATCTTGCCGACAAAGTTGAGCAGTTCTCGATCCAGTTCCGCTGCCAGTTTTTGCATGGTGGTGGGATCAGTGGTACTCGCTTGCAGGATGTCTGGATTAATGCCGAGATGACTTAATACCGTGGCGCGGGAGTCGAATTGATTCCAGAGTCGAAAGCCTTCGGTGAGGGCATTGCGTTGGCTACCTTGTCCCTGGTAGAACTTCGGCACACGCTCGACGAAGGCAATTAGCGCCGGATCAATAATATCGAGATCTGCTTCGGGGGAGGCACTATTTTCCAAAGACGCGATCGCTTCTTCGCGGGTTCGCAGTTGACGCCAGAGTTGAGTCAGACGCAGCAAGGCTTCCCGTTGATGGGGATAACCGCTATAGTTGGCAGACACCCGTCCCATAAATTGCTTCAAGGGAATATCTAATCGAGATTCATCCTCACGCGCTGATCCAACCTGATCCGTTGGCACTAAGGACACAATCGCCGCATCCTGCGTATCCAGTTCCCGCCAAATTCGCACCCCTTCGAGCAACGCATCCCGTTGATGAGGTAATCCCTGATAATACTCGGATAGTCGATCCACAAGCGTCAGTAAAGCTTTATCCAGATAGGCAAGGTTTTGGGGTAGGTTTTCACTGGTGAAGTCGGCAGCTAAATCCGCGAGATAGGCTTGTTTAAGAGACTCAACGTTACTCGGTTCTAAACGCGCTGTATGGGGTTGACTAGCTGGCGGTACATATCCGCTGGCTACATTTTGCAGGAACTTATCACTATAGCGTCCCTGTTCAGACAGCCACAAATCATTCCCCTGCTGTCCTTGAGCAATTAAACTATCAGTAAGCGATCGGATCACATTCGCCGCATACTGCACCTGTTCCGAGAACGTATTCACCTGCTCCGGGGATACCCGATTAGCTGGGGAGATGCCTAACCCCGTTTCTTCATCACCCAGAGTTGGAGAGGAATGAACCTGATAGAGCGCTGCCAAAATAGGCTTGTGAATCCCCGCTCGTTCGGCAGCTAGAAGATAATAATAATTGCGTTGGTCTGGTGATAGTATTGCCATGACGAATTTTGATAATTCCAGATATAGCACCCATTACAGAATAATCTATGGCTTTTTCCTCGATTAACTCAGCAATAGCCGCCCATTGCTGGAAAACGCTACGTCTGATTGCCACAGATATGGATGGAACGCTAACACGACAAGGTAAATTTAGTCGGGAGTTGCTGCAAGGGTTGGAAACGTTACAAGCCTCTGATATCCCGGTGTTGATTGTTACAGGGCGTTCCGCCGGTTGGGTGAGTGGTTTGGTCAATTATTTACCCGTGCAGGGCGCGATCGCCGAAAATGGTGGCTTATATTATGCAGCTAATCGGGAGCAACCTGTCTTTTTATCCACAATTGCTGACATAACCGCTCATCGCCAACAGTTAGCACAAACCTATCAACGTCTCAAATCTGAATTTCCCCAGCTTCACGAATCGGCTGACAATCGCTTTCGGATCACCGATTGGACGTTTGATAATCGCAATCTTAGCGTGGAGCAACTCGAACACCTTAACGCCCTTTGTATCTCAATGGATTGGGGATTTACTTACAGTTCGGTACAATGTCACATTAAACCCCGCTCTCAGGATAAAGCCACTGGGTTAATCCAAGTGTTACGCGACTATTTTCCCCAGTATCAACCGGAACAAGTGCTGACAGTCGGTGATAGTCCTAACGATGCCAGTTTATTTAACCCACAGTTATTTCCCCTCTCCGTAGGCGTGGCGAATGTGTTGGAATATAGGGATGAACTGGACTATAAACCCGCTTATGTTACCGATGCTACAGAAGGTGAGGGATTTTGTGAGTTAATCGACTATCTGAATCAATTGTGAGAGGGAGATGAGGGAGATAGGGGAGATGAGGGCAAATTGTTTGTGTAGGGGCGGGTTTCACTATTATCTTTCCGGTTACACCCAGATGTAACCAAACCCGCCCCGACTTGCCCATTGCCCATTGCCCATTGCCCATTCCCTATTCCCTGACGAATGACTCTTGACAAATGACATAAGACAAGGTGTAGGAGCAAGATTTATGGTGCTAGTTGTCCAAAAATACGGTGGAACCTCGGTGGGATCAGTTGAGCGGATTCAAACTGTCGCTCAACGCCTCTTAAAAACAGTCAAAGCCGGTAACTCGTTAGTCGTTGTCGTCTCCGCCATGGGTAAAACGACAGATGGGTTAGTCAAACTGGCTCACGAAATTTCCGCCAATCCCAGCCGCCGGGAGATGGATATGCTACTCTCTACTGGCGAACAAGTCTCCATTGCCCTACTCGCGATGGCGTTGCAGGAAATAGGACAACCCGCGATTTCCCTGACTGGCGCACAGGTGGGTATCGTCACGGAAGCCCAATATAGCCGCGCCCG
>CAZNNK010000009.1:0-9036 GCA_964574085.1 uncultured Coleofasciculus sp. | reverse complement strand
ATGGACGAGATTACCTGCGATGAGATGCTGGAATTGGCAAGCTTAGGGGCGAAGGTACTCCATCCCCGTGCAGTGGAAATTGCTCGCAATTACGGGATGCCTTTGGTGGTATTATCCAGTTGGACGGATGATCCGGGGACAAAGGTGGTTTCTCCCACACCCCAACCCCGTTCCTTAGAAGGGTTAGAAATTGCTCGCTCTGTTGATGCGGTAGAATTTGATACCGATCAGGCAAAAGTGGCAATGCTGCGGGTTCCCGATCATCCCGGTGTGGCGGCACAATTATTTGGGGAGATTGCGGGTCAAAATTTAGATGTCGATTTAATTATCCAGTCGATTCACGAAGGGAATACGAATGATATTGCCTTTAGTGTAAGTCAAGGCATTCTCAAACGCGCTGAAGCCGTGGCTGAAGCCATCGCCCCTGCGTTCCGGAGTCCCCAAAATCCCAGTGCAGATGAAGCAGAAGTCTTAGTGGAACCCAATATCGCCAAAATTGCGATCGCGGGCGCGGGAATGATTGGACATCCAGGGATTGCGGCGCAAATGTTCACCACCTTAGCCAATGCGGGAATCAATATTCTGATGATTTCCACCTCTGAGGTGAAAGTCAGTTGTGTGATTGAGGCGGCTGATTGCAATCGTGCGATCGCGGTTTTGTGTGATCAGTTTAATATTAAGAGTTCCCCCGCCCGTTTACCAACAGAGTTAACTGATAATTCCCTTGCAGCCAGCGAAGGGTCAAAACTGCATCAGGGCAAGTTTCGTAAAAGCGATACCACCAATAGCGGTGTAGAGACGTTGCATGCAACGTCTCTACATTCAAACCCTGTCCGAGGGGTTGCTCTTGACCAGAATCAAGCCCGTTTAGCGATTCGCTATGTTCCTGATCGTCCAGGGATGGCAGCTCGCATATTTAGTATCTTAGCCGAGCAAACCATTAGCGTGGACATGATTATTCAATCTCAGCGCTGTCGAGTGATTGATGGAATTCCCACACGCGATATTGCCTTCACCGTCGCCCAAGCTGAGGCAGAAAATGCCCAGAAACTTCTCCAAGAGGCTGCACCGATTCTAGGATACGGCGAGGTTCTCCTAGATGTCGATATTGCTAAAGTCAGTATTGTTGGAGCAGGAATGATTGGACAACCTGGTATAGCCGCACAGATGTTTGCTGCTCTTTCTCAACACAAAATTAACATTCAAATGATTGCCACGTCGGAAATAAGAATTAGTTGTGTCGTGAATAAAGAACAGGGAGTCACAGCATTACAAGCCATTCACCAGGCATTTGGGTTAGCCGGAAATCAACAAGTTGAAGTTCCTGCATAGGAGGGGAGTATGTCAGTTTTGCACAAAATGTTCTGGTAGGTGACATACTCCCGTTATACCTGGTGTCTGTTCGATTCAATCCGGTGAAGATATTTGGGTCGTTTGCCCACGTCGCCTGTTTGCTGCAAAATTTGATGGGCAAGGTATACCTCCTGCTAATCATTCGATACATCCGCACGAATTTAACTTACTCATTCAGGCGGGCTTACCTCCTGAAAGAAGGCATAAATAACTGAGCAAATCATATCTCCCGCAACTTGATCGTATCTACGAATCTAATCAAGTTGTAGAGACGTTCCGGCGGAACGTCTCTACCAAATGATGTGTCCTAACCACTATGGCGGTTGCTATATTTCCGCAGCGCTGCACTAGCCGATAATCCTTACTAATGATTCTCTTAGTACATCGATATCATAAGCTTGGAGTTGTCCAAGTTTCCTCAAAACCAGGGTTTTTTCAACTGTCGTAACGATCGCTTTAATAATAGATGGCTTGAGTAACCCAGCTTCTTGCCAGTTTGTTATTGTCACATCACCAAACATCAGTATCTGCCGACTTTGACTGGTAATCGCCATCACAATCAAGTCAGGATGTTCTTGGTTGTAGATATCAGAACTAATGACAACGGCTGGACGTTTCTTACTCGTTGTTTGATTGGTAAAAGGAAATGGAACTAGGATAACATCTCCCAAATTATAGCTGGTCATATTCAGCATCATCTGGATTATCCCAGACCCTGGCAAATGTCTTTTCCGAAAGTTTAGCGGCTTCTCGAACCATCGTCTGATGCTGTTCGCTGCGTCCTAGTAAAAAATCTACGAAATCGGCTACTTCTTCAAGTTTGTTAGGAGGTAATTCGCGAATTTTTTCAATTATCGTCTGTTCAAAGTAAGTAAGGATAACTGTATTATTCATGTTATTCTTGATAGAGTGTATAACACCTAATTAGCCTGAGTCATTTTTATTCATTAAATTAGCATATTTTCCCTAGGCTGGCAACTGCGATTCTGGATCATTAGCAACCACTGTTATGAAAAATGCGATCGCCAATCTATAAATTGCCAATCTACTAATAAAAAAACTAATTTTCCGTTGAAAATGATCGCATCATGACCGTTTGCTGCGAATACTTATATGTGCCAATGAAAGTTGTAGAGACGTTCCGGCGGAACGTCTCTACTAAATGATGTGTCCTAACCGCTATAGTGGTTGCTCTATTCTCACGTTACGGGGAATTATTCTCCTGTATATTAGTTTACCAAGAATGACTCTAACCAATTTTTTATTATAAATTTCAGTAATTTTGGCAATTGTGTCAATGTCAATCACCAACAAGTAGCCCAGCCTCTACTTCGTGAATCCCTATAGACCCAAACACCTACCGTTGCTACCATTATTATTAGAAGCATTTATGAGTCCTCCGTAACTGTAGACTCTACTTAAAGCTTTTGATCTAAACGGATCGCCCGATCTAACGCTGTTTTTTCCTTTGCCCGACGAACATAAGGCTCTAATTGCTTTATATCCAAACCGCTTAAAATACTTAAATCTTCAACGTTCATCCCTCTCATTAACATTTCCACACACCAGGTTTGTCTTGCTTGCTCAATTGAGGGAGATGGCGTTTCCAACGCAGCCGTAAAATCACGCCATGCAGCCTTTAATTCTAGTACAGAAATCCGTTCTAAGGCTTCATTAACAAACAAAGGAGAGCGATCATCTTTACGACTTTTGAGCCATTGGTTTAAGGGATTTCGGGTGTACGAACCATAGCGTTTGCCCATAATCCACTGATTGACAGGGACTTGGCGCACGTTACCTTGAGTCACTTGTAACAAATGTCTGTGAGCATCACTAATTTGGTGCGATCGCTCTAAGCCAATAATTTCTTCTACCCGCAACCCCGCCCCAAAGAGGACATAAGCGAGAGCATAATCCCGTAATCCGCTTTTTCTGGCTTGCTGCAAAATCCGATGCACGATCGATGCGGGTAAATCGGCGACAGTTTCCGAGGAAAGGGTTGGAGCAGTCGAGTTTAGGTAAGGATCAGGTACAGGTTGGCGCACTGTTTCCTCCTCTCGCTGTCTCTCTGGCTGTACATCGGCAAAAGCGCCATGTAAGATAAGTTCGACCAAACTTTGCAAAAAATCCTCCTGACTTTGCCAAAGCTGGTGGAACTCGCTGGTGAGTTCAATCACCAAATACCCAAACAACATCACATTAACCAAGCTGGCTAATGTTTCTGCCGACAATCGCAAATTTAAGCGATCGCGTTGAATCACGGTGGTAAGATAATCAGCGAAGTCCAGGTTAGCTTGGGTCACCCCTTCTCCTAACGCCTGACGATGCTCAACGGTATATTTTCCTGACTCCCCCACCACAGAGCGCAGTAACTCAGGCATTGGCGTGAGCGCTTGAAGGCGATCGCATCCATAGTTAATCAGCGCCTGCTCAAACGTGGTTGTCTGATCAACTTGAGATCTGAGGGATTCACCCAGACGGGTAAACACCCCAGAGTCTTCGATCACGGCTAAGAGCAATCCTTGTTTATTACCAAAGTGACGGAACAGTGTGACTTCATTAACCTGGGCTAATTCCGCAATCTGACGTGTAGTCGTCTCCGTAACCCCCTGAACGGTAAACAACTCAAGCGCTGCTTGAATCAAACGCGCTCGTGTTGCAGAACTGGTACGAGACATAGTTTAGAAATGTAAGTAACACTTGCATTTTGATGGATCAGTCGTTAAGCTGACAGAAGTGTAAGTAACACTTGCACCTCAATTTCCACTGTAGCGATTTTCAATGACTAATCACTCAATCTCAGCGCCTCCTCAAAGTCGCACTAATCTACCCTTCCATTGGCCCAGTCTGCTATTTTTTGGCGCGATTCACGCCTTGGCACTGCTGGCGCCCTGGTTTTTTTCATGGTCAGCCTTGGGAGTAATGATATTTCTCCATTGGCTCTTTGGCAGCATTGGCATTTGTTTAGCCTATCATCGGCTTTTGACCCATCGGAGTTTTCAAGTGCCTAAGTGGTTAGAATATATCCTGACCACCATCGGGGCTGTAGCTCTCCAAGGAGGACCAATCTTCTGGGTAGCAGCACACCGTCAGCACCATGCTCACCCTGATGATGCAAACAAAGACCCTTACTCAGCACGCCATGGGTTTTGGTGGAGTCACATGCTTTGGCTGTTCTATCATAAGCCCGAATTTTTTGATTATGACGTTTATCAAAAATACGCTCCTGATATCGCTAGAGATACCTATTATCGCTGGTTAGATCGCTACTTCTTATTGTTACAACTTCCCCTGGGTTTATTGCTTTACGTAGTCGGAGGATGGCAATTTGTATTCTGGGGTGTCTTTGTTCGCGCTGTCGTACTGTGGCACAGCACCTGGTTAATTAATTCTGCCACTCACCTGCGCGGTTATCAAACTTATGAAGTTAACGATGGGTCTCGCAATCTCTGGTGGGCAGCTATCTTAACCTACGGAGAAGGTTGGCACAACAATCACCACGCGCAACCCAATGTTGCTCCGGCTGGACGCAAATGGTGGGAAATCGATATGACATGGTGGGCAATTAAACTACTACAAGGAGTGGGTTTAGCGAAGAAAGTTGTCCTACCGCCCCAAAAGGCAGCCTAGTCAAATGCTTGGGGAGTTTAAACGTATGCCTTGAGGGTCGCGAAGGGTCAGAAGTTTGTTTTCATCAGATTTTTTGAAGAGTTAGCCAACGTAGGTATTGTTCTACTCTAATTTTTTAATTTGAAGATAGCTTGCTGCTAACTCAATTAATAATTGAATTTAAGATTCATTAGTTATATTGAACCGCATGACTTGACAAGCTTAGGTTATGCGGTTTTTTTGTAGGTAAGAGGAGTTTCTCGGCAATAGGAAAGTAGAGACAGATTTCATTAACGGCTTATTCAACCATCCTTTTAGGAAAATAGAAAAAAATGAGGCAGTATCCTCCACTGACAATTATTTCTTATCTAATCGGTCCGACGCTGATTATCTTTAGCCATATCGGATCGTTACTTGTTTTAATCACGGGTTTATCGTGGGGCGCTCTCCTATGGATCATATTTTTATATGTCATCCGTATGCTGGCAACAACTGGCATCTACCATCGACTACTCACCCACAAAAGCTATCAGGCTCCTGCTCCAGTTTTATGGGTGGGAAGTATCGTGGCGGCGGCGGCGGGGCAGATGGGTCCAAGTTGGTGGAAAGCACACCATGTAGCCCATCATAAACATGTCGATCAAGATCTCGATCCCCATTCCCCCTGTACACCTGTTCAGGGGATCAGAGGATTTTATTGGTCTCAAGGGGGTTGGCTATTATCCCCCCGGTTCTTTCCTGCTAAGCTACCCGTTGATGTTGAGAATGATACTGTTTTAAAGGTGATTGACCGTTTGCACTTTATCCCTGTAGTGGCACTTGGGGCAATTTCTTTTGTCATGGGGGGCATTGAATATCTGGGTGCATTTTTTCTCAGCACAACCCTGCTGTTTCATGGTGTGCAAACCGTCAACTCCCTTTGCCATATTGTGGGCAAACAACCTTTTATAACTGACGATCTCAGTTGCAATAATCAGTTTGTAGCATTTTTAACGCTGGGTGAAGGCTGGCATAACCTCCATCATGCCTTTCAGTCATCCAGTCGCCATGGGATAACCATTCGTTCTGGACAGGTTGTCTATCTTCCTGATCCCACGTTTAGCTTCATTAAAATGCTTGAGTTCTTAAAGTTAGCGTCAAAGCTTAAAGTGCCTACTGAAACCAAGCTGCTGGCTTGTTCCAAGGTTCTAAGCGTTCAGTCTTCCGAGTTACCAGCTAGCGTAAAAACATCGGTAGGTTCTGAACACCCCGGTTCTTCCGGACTTACTATGCCAAACTGTTAGTTAAAACGACGCCAAAGCCATCTATATTGGTTATACTGGGATTTTCTGTCTCAATCTTCTAGTTAAATTCAAAATAATCCCCAAAATCCTTGTGCCGCAATAATCGTGGGCATCGTCTGAGGCAATTTAGCATAATAAGTCCTGAAGAACCGCACTATGTAGGTGTACTTCATTTACCTGCAATCTGCTGTAAATCTAATACTCAGTGGTTAAAATGAACTACCCAGACCTCAACGAAGTAGGTCTGGGTAGTTCATCCCTTCTTTTCATCTTGACAGACCAGCAGTCAGTTACTTCTACCGCGCTGCACTACCTTACTCTGTTTCACCACCAGCGAAGGTTTCCGTTTCATTTTCCGTTTCATCCATTGGGGGTTCAGCCTGGTCATGAGGGAGTAGAGACTCTAAAGAATGAACTGTTGATGTTGAGTCCGATAGAGGAGGTTTGCCATTACCGTTGCCGTTGGGGGCATAGTGAAGGCGAATATCTTGTTGGGGAATTGCAATAGGGATTCCTTCTTCACGAAAACGTTCCTGAATTATAAAGGTTAAGTCTTCGTAAACTGTCCAGAAATCATCCGCTGTTGCCCAGAATTTAAGTCCTGTGTGTATATAGTAGTCACGGCCTTTCCAAATATAAGCAGAAAGTCCTTTTTCTTTGATGGTCAAGGGATGGGACTTGCCAATCTCGATCAATAACGCTTTGACCCGGCGGAGATCCGTATCGAAGGGAACACTGATCGGAACTTTAGCGCGACGGACTTCTTGGGTAGTCAGGTTTTCGATAATGCTTCCCCAAATTGTGTTGTTGGGAATGGTGATGATTTGGTGGTCAAAGCCTTTGATTTGGGTATTTGCCAAGTTAATGGAGTAGATATAACCCCATAAATCCTGGACTCTGACCTCATCGCCAACATCAAAGGGTTTGTAGACCATAATCATCAGACCACTTGCCAAATTTCCAAGGTTGCTTTGCAGAGCGAAGGCTAAGACAAAACTGACCCCCCCTAACAGAGCTAAGACAGGACCAAGACTGACTTCTAGGGCTGTTAGAGCTAATAGGAAAGCCACGAGAATACCGCCACGCTTGATGACAATGACCAGGAACTGGCGGAGTAGTTGGGAAGTACGACTGAAGCGAGCCAGTCCATAATCAACAGCAATTCCTGCAATCTGAAAACCGAGCAGAGCGACAATAAATACGCCAAGAAATTTACTAATGTTTTGCATCCAGCGCAAACCGCCTTCCTCTGATTGCAGCCAACTGACCGCGCGAACACCTAAGCCTTCAGTGTCGCTGATATCAAGTTCTATTCCACTCACTGCTTGAATATATTTGCGATAAAACTCCCCGTCTCCGCCCTTCTTCTCTAGTTCGTCAAGGATCACATTGAAGCGGTCAATGATTCCTGTCCTTTCCCCTTGGAGTTGAGTAACAGCGACAACCAGTTGGTTTTTCTTTTCTGCCTCTGTTTCCGCATTCTCTTGGAGTTCTTCTGCTGCTTCTTCAATCTGTTGTTGTTGCTGTTCCACATCTGTTTCTGAACCACCAACTTCTGCAGGTCCAGCAACTTTTGCTTCCCCATCACCCACTTCGGTGTCTTCAAGCAGTGATGATAGCTCATCAAGTTTTTCTGAGGGTTTTTCCTCTTCTACTTCTGGCAAGGCATCGGGATCAAGGTCGCGGATCGCTTTTCTGAGGTTGGAGCGGAAGGCTTCGATTCTTGTGGTTGCTTCCTCATACTCAGGGGTATCAGGGACTAGATCTTGGCTTTCTTCTTTTGCCTTCTCCAGGTCAGCGACCGCGGCAGTTAAAGCATCAATTCTTTCGGTTTGGGAGTCATAGGTGACAGAACCAGCGGTCATTTCTTCCCGCGCTTTTTTCGCCTCGTCAAGAACTTCTTGCGCTTTTTGCAACTCTTCAACTTCTGTTGCTCTTTCGAGGGCAGCAGTGGATTCTTCATCTGATTCTACTTCTTCTTTTAGCTCGGTGGCTTCCTCAAGGGCAGCTTGGGCTGCTGCAAGTTTTTCTTTTGCCTCTTCAACTTTCTTGGCAGCCTCTTCAGCTTCTGGGGAACCGGGAACCGCATTGGCTTGAGCGACTTCAGCTTCTTCAAGGGCTTGTTTGGCTTGCTCTAAGGCGGTGGCTCCTTCTTGCTCTTTAGCAATGGCTGCGTTTGCCTGCTTGATGGCAATTTCTGCTGCACTAATCTCTTTTACTTTTGCTTGCAGGATAGCAAGCCAAGCAGCAGCCTCTATTTCCAGTTCTTCTAGGGTTAGGGGTTGAACCAAGAGTTTAAGCTCATCAACAGGAATATTAATACTTGCAGTTGTAATCGCTGCTGTCGGGTCAATGTTGCTGCTAACCGTAGGTGGAACTTCAACCTGTTCAGTGGTTGCTTCTTCGACGACTGTTTCGGCTTCTTGCGATCGCGCTGGTATCCACCAGACAGCAGCACAGATAACGCCAGTCAGGATAATGACATGGACTTGATACCCTCGTTTTACTGAATGTCTGTTTAGGGGAAACATCTGCCTCTTGTAAAAAGCCATATAACAATTAGGAACAATACAATACTAGCTAAAATTCGGATTTTCCCATAATATAGCTTTTACATCCCTACTAAGTGCGGGTTTTGATTAATATTTCTTAATAAAAGGATAAAAGGAAGCTACTACCCGTATTTTTCAGCGCGACCGCGCCCCGTGACCCCTACCAGACAGTTGATTGCCACCCCAGGAGACGCTCTAGCACAGGAGACGCTCTAGGTTATTTTGTGTAGAAATGTTAA
>CAZNNK010000008.1:0-21547 GCA_964574085.1 uncultured Coleofasciculus sp. | reverse complement strand
GGTTTCATCCCTCGGATGAATCGCGAGGGAGCCTGCACCATCGCTTGTCATGTAATAATTTTTGAGTACCTTTAGGTAGTTGACAAAAGCGAGGTTATATTTTATACAAATAAACTATCCCTTCGGGTGTTGGGTGTCGGGTGTCGGGTGTCGGGTGTCGGGTGTGGTTTGTATAGCAGTATTCAGGCAGGTAGTGACATTCGTTACTGTTCCCTGTTCCCTTTCCGAACCCAAATGTCCCGCCTTAGACCGATAACCTTGAAGATGATGATTTTGAGTTCATGCGCCATGATATTCTAAGACTTTGCCACCTGATCCCCAGGATCTGGCAAGTGTTTGATCTTCCATGAGCCTTGACAAAAACGGCATGTTCTCATCTAACTTCCCCCAAGAAAATGGACAATCTGGTCACAGTAGTAGTAATGTGACGCTCACCGATGAGGCGGGGCGATCGCTCAGTTGTTCAATCGAGCATTCTCTGAATGTCGAAGGTATCGACTATTTACTCCTCCTCCCTGTGGATTCCCCCGTCGAAATAGTCGCCTGGGATGAGGATGATCAAGCCGACGATTTAGCAGATGCTACCCTCGTAGAAGACGAATCAGAAATCGATGAAATCTTTTCCGATGCCCAAGCGGTTCTCGCCGAACAAAATCTCACCCTGAAACGCACCGCGTTTACGCTAACTGTAGCGGGTGAACTTCCGCCAGCGGATCAGGAGGAGATTCTCACCATTGAACTCGCCGAAGAAGATGTGGAACTCGAACCCGAACAATTGCAATTGTTGGCGAACTTCTACCATGAAGAACAAGAGTATGGAATTTACACGCCCCTCGATCCGCTACTCTTTTTCGCCAAACGCAACCCCAATGGTCAATTAGAACTCTTATCGCCCGAAGAATTCCAAAAAGTCCAACCGCTGCTAGAAGAGTTATTATTTGAAGACTTAGATTAAAAATGACGAATGACGTAAGCTGTCATGCATTTAAATTGGGTATTAGTAGCGAGCAAGATGCTTGATGTAGCGAGCAAGATGCTTGATGTAGCGAGCAAGGATGAGAACCATTATTGACATTAAGGTTTAAATGCCGAACAGCTTAGTTCCCCGTTCCCTATTCCCTGTTCCCTAAACAATGACCAATAAAACAATTCAACAATTCTCTAAATGGACTTACTATCTTGCCTTACTCCCGATAACCATGGGAATCGGTTTATGGCAGGGATGGGCATGGTGGAGTTGGGTACAGTCTCCCCCTGTCGATCAATCCTTAGACGCATCAACCAATACCCTACAAATTCAAATTCCCACCGGAACAGCTGCCCAGCAAATCGGTTTTGATTTAGAAGCAGCGGGTTTAATTCGTTCAGCCAATGCGTGGAGACTTTGGGGTTATTGGTTAAAACTGCAAGATCCTGACGGTGGATTTAAAGCCGGAACCTATAAACTATCCCCCAGTCAACCCTTACCCGAAGTTGCCCAAAAAATTTGGACGGGTGAAGTGATGCAACTCTCGTTCACGATTCCCGAAGGCTGGTCTCTCCAGCAGATGGCAACCTATTTTGAATCCCTGGGATACTTTAAAGCCCAAGACTTTCTGGCGGCGGCGAGTCAGATTCCAGAAGAACAGTTTCCGTGGTTACCTAGTAACTTACCTCACCTAGAGGGCTACCTATATCCTGACACCTATCAACTGCCAAGCGATCGCGTCACGCCCCAACAAATTATTAACCAAATGCTCAAACAATTTGAGCAGGTGGCTTTACCTGTGTATCAACAGGGACAACAGCAGACTCAACTCAGTTTACATGAGTGGGTCACGTTAGCCAGTATCGTGGAAAAAGAGGCAGTGGTTGCCGATGAACGCCCCCTGATTGCCGGGGTATTTACCGCCCGTCTCCGCCGAGGAATGAAACTAGAATCTGATCCTACAGTTGAATATGGATTAGGCTTTCGCCAAACAGCAGATCAACCCCTAACTTACGCCCAAGTGGGAACGCCCTCTCCTTATAACACCTATCTCAATCAAGGATTACCGCCTACCCCGATTGGTAGTCCCCGATTAGACAGTTTAAAAGCCACACTCAATCCCGAACAAACAGACTATCTCTTTTTTGTCGCCCGCTATGATGGCACTCATTTATTTAGTAAAACATTAGAAGCCCATGAAGCGGCAAGAGACGCCATTCGTAAACAACGGGAAGCGCAGCAAATTCAACAACCTTAAGAATGGAGCTTATTGGGTAAATTTTTGAACCCGTTTTAACGGGTTTGAGCTTTAAGCCAGAACTTTAGTTCTAGGCTGCGATCGCGAAGACTGCTACGCTAGATGAAGCAGGAACGCTGCTACAACCATTCGGTGGGAATAAAGTTACTGGCTGAGGACAAATCACGGCTTATGTCTTGGGTATCAAACTTAGAAAAGATGGCTTGGGTATCAAATTTAGAACCCGACTTAGTTCTGGGGGGTCCGATCTTGAGTTTGACTCGAGATATCCTGCAACACTATCAACTTAAAGGATTAGTGCTGGATGTGGACGAAACCTTGGTTCCCCTGAAAGCCTCCAAAGCCTCAGAAGAACTCAGGGCGTGGGTTGAAGACATTAGACCCATCGCCTCCCTGTGGCTGGTGAGTAATAATCTGAGTGAGACACGGATTGGTGGGATTGCTAACTCCCTGAATCTGCCTTATCTCCACGGTGCGGGTAAACCATCCCGACGCAAATTAAAACAAGCCGCCGCCGCTATGAATTTGCCCGTAGAACAAGTAGCCATGGTAGGCGATCGCTTGTTTACGGATGTCTTAGCTGGAAACCGACTCGGTATGTTTACCATTCTCGTCGAACCCATGATAGACCCAACTCAAAGCACCTATTCTTCTCCCATTCGGGATTTTGAAGTCTGGGTTTCTCAAATTCTTGGCGTATCATTGCCCAGTAAGCAACATAAGTTTACAAAAAATGATAAATCAAGACAAACTGAAATATAAAGAAAAGATTATGAAAAAGCAGTTTACCAAAAAATCATGAGATTCTGATAATAGTTCAAATGGGGTCAGCCATTATAAAGACCCTAACCATAATAAAAACACCTGTTATAATTCCATAGCGAGCGCTATATCCCTTAGTTGAGGACGTAGCGCTCTATTGTGTTGTGAGGGGGAGATGGGGAAGCAATGTAGAGACGTGCCATGGCACGTCTGGGAGCAGGGGAAGATGGGGAAGATGAGGGAGATATAACCAATGACCAATGACCAATGACCAATGACTAAAACAATTGTTGTCAAAGTGGGTACATCCAGCCTGACTCATTCTGAAACAGGTCAGTTAGCGCTGTCAACGATTGCGATGCTGGTGGAAACGCTAACTAGGTTGCGTTCCTCTGGGTATGGTGTAGTCTTAGTCACCTCTGGCGCCGTGGGAGTTGGGTGTGGACGATTAGGATTAAAGTCTCGTCCTCAAACCCTCGCCCTCAAGCAAGCTGTGGCGGCTGTAGGTCAGGGACGGTTAATGCGAGTCTATGATGATTTATTTTCCAGTCTCCAGCAAGCGATCGCGCAAATTTTGTTAAGCCGCCAAGACTTGGTACAGCGCAGTTGCTATGTTAATGCTTACGCGACATTTCGAGAACTGTTGCAGCTTGGCGTCATTCCTGTCGTGAATGAAAATGATACCGTCGCTGTCGAGGAACTCAAGTTTGGTGATAACGATACCCTTTCTGCAATGGTGGCGAGTTTAATCGAAGCCGATTGGTTATTCTTATTAACGGATGTTGATCGACTCTATTCGGCTGATCCGCGTCAAGTTCCCGATGCTGAACCGATTACCCTGGTGAACAGCATGGAAGAATTAGCCGAACTTCAGGTACAAACCGGGAACGCGGGTTCTCAGTGGGGAACGGGGGGAATGGTAACCAAAATCACCGCCGCCAAAATTGCCACGAGTGCGGGAGTCAGAACCGTGATTACTCAAGGACGACACCCCGAAGCGATCGAAAAAATCTTACAGGGAGAACCCTTAGGAACGCAATTTGCCCCCCAACCGCGAACCGAAAACGCCCGCAAGCGTTGGATTGCTCACAGTTTAGTTCCGGCGGGTAAGCTGTATTTAGATCAGGGTGCAGTCAGGGCAATTTGTCAAGGGGGTAAGTCTCTATTAGCCGCTGGAATTACCGCAATTGAGGGGAATTTTCACGCCTCGGATGCGGTACAACTCTGTGATAGTCATGGCGTAGAAATGGCTAGAGGATTAGTGAACTACAGCAGTCTAGAATTACAGAAAATTCGGGGACATAAATCAACCAACATTCCCGAAATTTTGGGCTATGGTGGGGCAGAAACAGTTGTGCATCGAGATAATTTGGTTTTGAGTAATGTCTGAGATCATCGCTCATAAATATGGTACACCCAAATGTAGGAACACAGAATTATCTCATCCATTTGAGAAATGCTATAGTCATGAGTGAGCAGAAGCTTAGGAAAACTTTTCATGGTGTGTCAAAACCCTCAGTATGTTCTAACAGTTGTGAGTATTATTACTCTGTCTCTTGTACTTTTAAGTTGTAACTATATTCCGGAACCCGAAGCATCTCAACCGAAACAGCCAGATCAACCAATTCAAGCTACTTCGTCACCAGAAACACCTCAGTTAGAACAACCACCGAGTCAATCAGCGCCCAGCTATTCTCCCCCAGTAGTTCAGTCAGCCGATATTTTTCAAACATCTTCTGTATGTTCCGCTCCAATTATTCCGTCAGCAATTACAACAGAAGAAATCAAACTTCGAGAACGGCAAATTGAAATTGCCAAGGAACTAGAGCGAACGGAGAAGCTCCTCGATAAAGCAGGAATAGGTTCACCTTCAGAGATCATGAAAGTAGAACATTTTCGCCTGAATTGTGAAATTCAGTTACTCCAGGCAAAACAGTTACTTCAGGCAAAACAAGTAAAAGGTGATCAGTCTTCGCCGACTTCCCAATAACAATAACAGACAATGACTGACATTCATTGAGTCTCAAGCGATCGCAGATAGCGTCTCAACCAGTTTCTGGGTATGATGATCAACAATATCATCGAGCCAACCGCACAGCAGAACAGGCGAAATCCCTCAGTTTTAGGCAGGATCAGGTTGAAGCGACAATAGACGATTAAGGTGGATCTATGGAAAACGAGACATTTGAACAATGGTGCGATCGCGTTATGGCTGAATTTGTCAGTCGGGGTCAGCTATTGGAATGGAACACAATCTCTCAATTGGATGAAGGTCGATGGCTTTTAGCCAATTTTGAGCTTGGTTCCACTCCACAGTACGTCGCTGACATGGTACAGCTAGCCAAGACAATCAAGCGCAGAAAACCACCAGAAGCACCATAATGTAGAAGGGTAGTGGCGTGGCACACCCTTTGCAAGATGAATTAGAATTACATCCAGAAATTGTAGGGGCGCAAAGCTTTGCGCCCATAAAATCAGCAAATCTAATCCATCATTTTAGCTGTGTCAATCCAGTAGCAGGGGAATAGTTAAACGGCTCAAACAACCACCTATCAGTAATAAACCTTCTGCCCTCTGTGTTGGAGCCTTTTGCTATACAATTACCGGATTTTTCTGATTCTCTCTAGACGCTTTCAACTGTTCCTCCCGTGCTAAAAACTCCGCCAATTGTCCCTCAATCTGATCCCTAACAATCTGACGATATTCCATAAAATGTTCGTTGTGAGCGCAAACAATTAAATAATGCTCCCACACTGCCGGATTCCGCCGCATCATACTAAACAAATGATGCCAAAACGTCCAGCGTGTCTTCCGTTTCACTCCCTGTCGCCAACAAACGATCGCCACTGCCTTTAAATCCACCCAACTCGGTAATTTAAACGGGGGTTTACACTTCGGTTCTCCCAGTTTCAGGAAATACCGATACACCCGATCTAAATATTGCTGCGGCTCATATAATTGCCCAAACGCCTCGACATATTCTTTAGCAATTTCTTCTAGAGGGCGCGTAGGGACAAAATTCATTAATGTAGTCTGGTTAATATTGCCATCTTTCCCCCGGAGTCGTCCCTCCTTATCTAACCGATGCCACAAGGCTGTATTCGGTAACGCTTGCAACATGGCAAAGGTTGTCGTGGGAATTCCTGTCTGTTCAGCAAACCGAACAATTCGCGAACCTGCACCCGATTTCTCCCCATCAAAGCCGACAATAAAGCCAGCAATAACACGCAATCCTGCCCGGGTAATAATATCCACGGATTCAGCCAGGGAACTGCGGGTATTTTGGAATTTTTTGGTCAACTGTAAACTATCCTCATCCGGTGTTTCAATGCCCAGAAAGACGGCATCAAAATAGCACTCGACCATTAATTGCATCAGTTCCAGGTCTTGCGCCAAGTCCACAGAGGCTTCCGTATTAAATCGGAAAGGATACTGATGTTCAGCTTGCCAAACCTTTAATTCTTTCAGCAATAACTTTACATTCCGCTTATTGCCAATGAAGTTATCATCGACCATAAACACACCCCGCCGCCAGCCTAACTGATAGAGATACTCTAATTCTGCCAACAACTGGGCGGGAGTTTTCGTCCGAGGTTTACGTCCATAAAGGACAATAATATCGCAAAATTCACATTGAAATGGACACCCCCGCGAGAATTGCACCGACATTGAATCATAAGCATCAAAGTCCAATAAATCAAACCGAGGAATTGGCGTAGTTGTCACATCCGGTTTTTCCCCATTGGAACGGAAGATGCCTGTCTCATCTCCCCGTTGAATCGCCTCGACAAATAAGGGTAATGTAATTTCGCCTTCATCTAAAATCAGATAATCAGCCCCCGCTTCCTGCACCTGATCAGGAACCGACGTAGGAAAAGGACCCCCACAAGCAACTGGCTTACCCCGTCGTTTCGCTTCCTGGATTTGGACGAATAAATCCTGTTTCTGCACAATCATCGCCGAGAGAATCACAATGTCCGCCCATTCCCATTCCGCTTCAGTGACGGCTCGGATATTGCGATCCACCAGTTTAAATTCCCACGTCTGTGGTAAAATAGCCGCAACAGTGACCAACCCTAACGGAGGCAGTAAAACTTTGCGATCGACTAATTCTAATATTTTTTCATAAGACCAGAATGTCTTGGGAAAGAGGGGATAGACGAGCAATGCTTTCATATTAGAAGTTAATTACCTAAACGTTGGCATCGGATAATATTACACGTTTTAGCACAAAGATCCGGTTAGAGTAACAAATCAAACGGCAAGAAGGCAGAAGACTCCAAGAGAAGAAAGCTTGTATCGTAAGCGTTTGTGCCTTTTTCAACTGGAGAGTTATTTCTGTAACACTGTACTATTAACTGCCTTTAACCCTTAAAGCTAGCTTGTCAGGTGATAACATACTGTATTGGTTTTCCAATTCTACAAAACTTTTCCTCCAACCCCTCAAGTCCTCTGCTACCTGGAGCGTTAAAAAAATTATAATCTCACATCATTATGCCACCATCTGACCTAAAAATAGTATCCCTACTCCCCAGCGCCACCGAAATAGTCGCCGCGTTAGGCTTAACCGAAGCCATAGTCGGGCGATCGCACGAATGCGACTATCCTCCCGAAATCCAGAACCGCCCCGTTTGTACCGAAGCGCGACTGAATCCCGAAAAACCCAGCGCCCAAATTGACCGGGATGTGCGTCGCTTAGTCAAGGATGCTTTGAGCATCTACCAAATTAAAACCGATATCCTGGAACAATTGCAACCCACCCATATTGTTACTCAAGATCAATGTGATATTTGTGCAGTCAATTTTCCAGAAGTCGAGAAAGCGGTTGCTGAACTCACCCAGAGTCAGCCAAAAGTGATTTCCTTACAACCGACTCAACTGAGTCAGGTGTGGGCAGATATTGAACGAGTAGCGGCTACATTAGGCGTAGACTCCCAACCCTTGCTGAATCAACTCCAATCTCGTGTGGACACCATTCAGCAAATGACACAGAACCTCTCCCTCGCCAATCAACCCACAGTCGCCGCAATTGAATGGACTGATCCGTTAATGGCAAGTGGGAATTGGATTCCCGAATTAGTGGATATGGCTGGAGGTCATCACTTATTTGCGGCTTTGGGTAAGCATTCACCGTACTTAGAATGGGATGCACTACTGAAAACTGATCCCCAGGTTATGATTATTATGCCCTGTGGTTTTGATTTAGAGCGCAGCCGTCAGGAAACCCAGCAGTTAACTCAGCGTCCAGAGTGGTCAGAGTTACAGGCGGTACGGAATAAGAGAGTCTATATTACCGATGGCAATGCTTATTTTAATCGTCCCGGACCCCGATTAGTGGATTCGTTAGAAATTTTGGCAGAAATCCTGCATCCAGAATTATTTAATTTTGGGTATCGGGGAAAGGCTTGGGAAAGTTTTTAGTGTTGAGTTTTGACCCTTCCCTTCCTTCAAGGGAACCTGATTTGTAGGGGCGGGTTTAGGGACTTCGCGCCAGCTATTGATGATAACGTTGGTTCAAAACCCGCCCTCATCTTCCAGACGTAGCATGCTACGTCTCTACATTGCTTCCCCAGCTCTGCCATCTGCCTTCAATAGATGATATCACCAGGCTGTCCCCGGATACCCCCATCACTGCACCTGCGTTCCTACCAGCAACAAGCAGTAACCAACTGGTTTGGCAATCAGGGACGCGGTACGCTGAAGATGGCAACAGGGAGTGGCAAAACCATTACCGCCCTCGCGATCGCCACCCAACTCTATCACCAAATCGGTTTACAAGTCTTACTGGTTGTTTGTCCCTATCGTCATCTGGTTACCCAATGGGCGCGAGAATGTCAGAATTTTAATTTAGAGCCGATTCTGGCATTTGAAAATGTACGCCATTGGCAAAATCAACTGTCTACTGCCCTTTATAACCTACAATCGGGCAATCACTCCTTTCTGACAATTATCACGACCAACGCCACATTGATCACAGAGGGGTTACAATCTCAACTCAAATACCTGCCCCCAAAAACTTTAATTGTGGGTGATGAAGCCCATAACTTGGGGTCTCGACGCTTAGAAGAAAGTTTACCCCGCAATATTGGCTTACGTCTTGCCCTATCCGCGACACCCGAACGCTATTTTGATGACGAAGGCACCCAAGGGTTATTAGGTTATTTTGGTTCAGTCTTGCAACCTGAACTAACTCTAGCCGATGCAATTCACCAAGGGGCATTAGTTCACTATCTCTATTATCCGATATTAGTGGAATTAACTGAAACAGAATCCATCGCTTATGCCAAGTTTACTAAACGCATTGGCTGGGCGCTAATGAGTAATGAAGATATCGATCTCCAGAATAATGATACGGCAACCGCCTTATTAATGCAACGCGCTCGTTTAATTGGGTCAGCTACGAATAAGTTAATGGCATTGCGAGAGTTAATGGCAGAACGGTTAGAAACCTATCATACCTTATTTTATTGTGGAGATGGTACCGTTGAAGGCAGCGTGAGTCAGGAAACCACTCGTCAATTAGCCGCCGTTACTCGGTTATTGGGAAGTGAACTGGGATATCGAATTAACACCTATACCGCAAATACACCGTTAGCGGAACGAGAAGAACTGCGTCGTCAATTTGAAACCGGGGAATTACAAGGATTAGTGGCAATTCGTTGTCTTGATGAAGGGGTAGATATTCCAGCGATTCAAACCGCTGTCATTCTTGCCAGTAGTGGGAATCCCCGCCAGTTTATTCAACGACGGGGGCGGATTTTGCGTCCGCATCCTGATAAGGAACGGGCTATTTTATTTGATATGATTGTTCTTCCTCCCGATTTAGGACGAGAGACATTCGAGGTGGAACGGAATTTGCTTAAAAAAGAGTTGAAACGGTTTTTAGAGTTTGCTGATTTAGCCGATAATGCGGGAGAAGCGCGACTGAAATTGCTACAACTTCAGAAACGGTATGGATTGCTAGACATGTAATTTTCATCATCCTAATTAGGGCTTGCTGCATGAGTGTTGAAAGTAGACGAGATTTGGGTTTCAAGCCATTTCTTCACCCAACAAGTTATCGATGAGACAGGGCGGGTTTTGTTGAAATGTTATCGGTGAATAGCTGACTTTAGTCCCTAAACCCGCCCCTACAATATCTAAACCCGCCCCTACTGCGGTAAGTGCTATTCCCCTCAATTAACCTGCAACTCCGGGGGGGAATGTGGTAAACACAAATACAATAACCGTCGCCAGCGCTAATGCACCCTGAATGACATTCCCGACCAGCGAACCTACTACAATTCCTACACTTGCTTTCAACGCCGCCTTTAACCGTAGCTCTAATTCCAACTGATGGCGGGATAAAAACTCACCGATAAACGCTCCCAACAGTGGACCAATTAAAATCCCTAACAAAGGACCTCCTATCGGTAAAGCAGGAAGTAGCCCTAAAATCCCCAAGACTAAGCCAATAATCGCACCAATTTGCCCCCACTTGCTCGCCCCTGCCCGTTTTGCTCCCCAGTAGGTGGCTAAAAAATCAATGCCGACACTAAGGAGTAATACCACAACAGCAACAACTAACGCCCAACTTATCGCACTTAACCCTTGGACAAATCCCCAAACTAAAATTGCCACAACAATTAAGCTAGAACCGGGAAGACCAGGTACTACAGCCCCTACGACACCCACCAGCATCAGGGCAATTAAAATCCAGTAGAGCAGAGTGATAGACATCTAAACTTAACGATATCAAGTTAGTAAACGTTCCTCAAAGTCTTACCAATGACAAAGGACAAATGACAAATGACGATCCTAACCGTTGACATTCGACTGCACTGACTGACTCAACGTGTTTTCTAGTTTATCAGCTAGCCCCTCAATCCAGCGCTCATCTTGTTTGGTGTAACTGCGGGGAGCATTCGCGCCTAAAATTAAAGCACCCTGATTGCCCAGAGGTTGACAGATCAGTCCTTGGGTATTTTCTGGTAAGTAGTCAAATTCGATTCGCCCTGGATACAGTTTCAAGTCAACCAGATAAATGGGTTTTTGTTGCTCCAGAACCCGCTTCAGGATAGCACCGGGTTTCACCTCTGGGTTTTTCCTCAAGATTCCCCGCCGTAGTAGTACCCTCCCTTGATAAAACACAACCAGCGATCGCGTCACGGTATTGGTTAATAATAAATGTGACGCCCAAGCCAGTTCCGTTTTTACCGCCTCCGGTAACTCTGGTGTCAGTTCAAACCCTTCCTCCCCAACCAAATCTACCGCATCTGGCGATCGCGGCTGCACCTGCTGCCACAGCAAACCGGTCAAAATTAAGATGGCGCTAAGAATAACCCCTAGTGCGTCTGAACGCGCCTGAGATTCCGTCAGTTGGGGAGTCAGGAAGCGATTGATGAACAATAGCGTCCCGCCTAATCCTCCCACAATAAACGGTAATTGTCGCAACACAGAATTCTGATCAGGTTTAGCCATTATCTCCACAGCGTCGGTTGATCAACTAAACAAAACAACTCACCACCCTGTCCAACTTCACAGGGGGCGGGCGCGAGTTACATCTAGGGTGAGGGAGTAAAACCCGCCCCTACATACGCACCAAGTTCCTTAAGCAAGCGCGAAGGAGCAACACTCATTCCTCCCCCGATTCCAATATCCGTTGGAATAAATACCCAGTCCCCCGTGCGGTGAGAATCAACTCCGGATTGCTGGGATCATCTTCCAACTTGGCTCGCAGTCGGGAAATATGAACATCGACAACACGAGTATCGACGTGGCGTTCTGGGGTATACCCCCACACCTCCTGTAAAATTTCGGATCGAGAGAAAGGTTCTCCAGAACGACTGACTAATAACTCCAGGAGACTAAATTCCATCCCCGTGAGCCGAATCCGTTCGTCTCCCTTGTATACCTGTCGTTTGTTCGTATCAATTTTGATACTAGCGACATGGATTATCCCGGTGGGGGGAATCCCGTTACCCCCCACCTTATCCACCCGCCGCAACACCGAACGAATCCGGGCTTCTAACTCTTTGGGAGAGAAGGGCTTAACCACATAATCATCCGCGCCCAACTCTAACCCAGTAATTCTATCGGCAACATCACCCAATGCCGTTAGCATGATGATGGGGATATCCGATTCCTTTCGCAACTCTTGACAGACGCCGTAGCCATCCAGCTTGGGCATCATCACATCTAACACCACTAAATCGGGTTCACTCGTGCGGAAGGTGTCTAAGGCTTCTTCCCCGTCGGCGGCGGTGACGACATCGTAGCCAATCATCGACAGGCGAGTTTCCAAGATCCGGCGGATACTCGCTTCATCATCGACAACCAGAATTTTTTCCTTATGAGTTTCCAATTGATTCAAGACTCCTAATTTACGGTCAACGAAGTGTTAATTTATCAGTAGCTTATCTCTAAGATATAACGTTATACGAAGCTTTTTTAAGTCATAATGCTTTCGTCTGACATTTTCTTACGACTTTTTAAGATTGGTTTAAGTATTGAAAATTCCTAGCACCTTGAGATCAGGATGCCTAAGACTAAATCCATCTATGTTTGTAATCAATGTGGGGCAGAACACTCCCAGTGGTTTGGCAGATGCTCCTCCTGCGGCACCTATAACTCCTTAGAGGAGAGTATGCTCTCAACAGCGACTAACTTGAGGAGTGGGGGTTGGCAATCCAATACCCGCGCCTTGACTCCATCGCCAACCTCCGGACGCGCTCAACCGCGAGCCTCACTTAAGTTCTCAGAAATTTCCAATAATGTCCAGAGCCGATTTGCCTCTGGGTATAGTGAATTGGATCGGGTACTAGGAGGCGGGGTCGTCCCGGGTTCCTTGGTGTTGATTGGCGGTGATCCGGGGATTGGTAAATCCACGTTGCTGCTACAGGTGGCAAATCAACTGTCCCAGGAGCATCGTATCCTCTATGTTTGTGCCGAAGAGTCGGGACAACAGGTGAAACTGCGAGCCTCTCGCCTAGGGGTTTGTGCTGATCCGCTTCAGGAGGCGGCAGATAATAATAATCGTGAGGCGACGAATAATGGAGCGGCAAAAAAGCGGGGGAAGTCGGCAAAGCCAAAAACCGCGAGTCAGGGTAAAACTACCGGGGATCACGAGCCAAATCTGTATGTATTGGCTGAGACGGATTTAGAAGAGGTATTACGGGAGTTGGAGTCGCTCAAACCCCAAGTTGCCGTCATTGACAGTATCCAGACGCTGTACTTTGCTGCGTTAACCTCAGCACCGGGTTCGGTGGCGCAAGTGCGAGAATGTACCTCAGCCTTGATGCAGGTGGCAAAGCGGGCAAATATTACCTTACTGATTGTCGGGCATGTAACCAAAGAAGGCGCGATCGCAGGACCGAGGGTGCTGGAACATTTGGTGGATACGGTATTGTATTTTGAGGGCGATCGCTTTGCCTCCCATCGGCTGCTGCGATCGGTAAAAAATCGGTTTGGCGCTACCCACGAAATCGGGATTTTTGAAATGGTGGATAAGGGGTTACAGGAGGTGGTGAATCCGTCAGAGCTATTTTTGGGCAATCGAGATGAAATGAGTCCGGGTACGGCGACGGTGGTGGCGTGTGAGGGGACTCGTCCGATTTTAGTCGAGTTGCAGGCGTTGGTGTCCCCCGCCAGTTATGGGGCGCCGCGTCGTTCAACCACTGGTGTGGACTATAGTCGATTACAGCAAATTTTGGCAGTCTTGGAAAAACGGGTGGGGATTCCCCTGTCTAAATTAGATGCTTATGTGGCTACGGCTGGCGGGTTGGGTGTCGAGGAACCAGCGGCGGATTTGGGAATTGCCATTGCGGTAGTGGCTTCATTTCGCGATCGCATGGTTGATCCGCGCACGGTGATGATTGGCGAAGTGGGATTAGGGGGACAGGTGCGGCTGGTGTCGCAGATGGAACTGCGGTTAAAAGAAGCCGCAAAATTGGGATTTAAACGGGCGATCGTTCCTAAGGGTCAAATGTTACCGGATTTGGATATTGAGGTGATCCCGGTTTCCAGGGTACTGGATGCAATTATTGCCGCTTTACCGGGAGGATTGCGTCAGAATTTAGCCAATAATGCTAATCAGGAAGAAGAAGACGACTTTTAGAGTTTTGGGCGTACAGAATGTTGGATAACTATAAAAGTGAAGCTCTACTACTACAAATCCGATGAATACGCCAATTTTGGTGATGAACTCAACCCTTGGCTCTGGAACCAATTAATACCCAATATTCTAGATGAAGACAAACGAACACTCTTTGTCGGAATTGGGACGTTACTCAACAGAAAATTACCCAAGGCAGAGAAAATCATCGTATTTGGAACGGGTGTGGGATATGGATATGGAACTGTACCCAAAATTAATCAGTCTTGGACGATATACTGCGTTAGAGGACCCCTTTCTGCCCAAGCGCTTGGTGTTGCCAAAGACGTCGCCGTTACCGATGCGGCTTTACTCGTAAGGCGATTATTTACGGCGAATCATTCCAAAACCCAGCGCTTTGCTTTTATGCCTCATTTTAAGCACGCTATCCCAGCCAGTTCAGCCTGGGCTGCTATCTGTGAACAACTGGGATTCGCCTATATTGATCCGCATTGGTCAATTGAAAAGGTTTTATCGGCAATTAGCGAAACTGAGATATTACTCGCTGAAGCCATGCATGGTGCTATCATTGCGGATGCCCTGAGAGTGCCTTGGATTCCGATCAAAACCAGTGCCAATATTAATTCCTTTAAATGGCAGGATTGGTGTCTGTCTCTAGGTATTGAATACCAACCTCAGTATGTTATGCCTCTCTGGGATTTCTATCCTGTGTTTCCTGAGGCTCCTTCGACTCGCTTGCGTATTCGCCCAGAAATTAATTACTGGATAGATTGGTTAAAACAGGAGCAATTAAGCGTGTTTAATCAAATTGGCGGTGATCCAAAGCAAGCCCTATGTATTTTGGGGGAAGAGGAGTTTGGCGATCGCTTCTGCGGTTCGTTGTTCTCGCCAGATCCAGTGGTTATCCTGCCCTTTCTGGCGAATGTGAGTAATCCCTTGATCAAGGAGGGAACCAATTTCGTCAAACGTTGAGAATGTTGCACCAATTGGGATGGGCCAACTCACTTGATGCTTGATAACCGGATAGTCAGAGGCAATAATATAACAGCCACACGATCCCGCATCACTAATAACACCACTGGTGCGATAGTAATAACGATCTTTGTCATAGTGAATGACCAAAATATCAATTTGTTTTAAGACACTGATATAATCCTCGTTTTTGGTGGTATCGTAGAGGGCTATTCCTAATTGATCTAAATAATCAGGTTTTTGTCCAAAGGGTGTACCAATTATTAGTTCGCATTGATCAGCATTTGAGCCGATGTATTCCTGTAATTTGGCAATTAGTTTTGATATAGGTTTATCCTGTCGGATCATCCCAACCACGCCTATCTTAATTTTTGCATCTATGGGCAAGCGTTCACCGGGCATAAGCTTGGGAGTGACTTCACTGAGGATTGGATGAGGAATAATTTTCTTGGATGAAGCGGGTAAGCGGAATTTTCCTGGGATAACATCATCATCGATTTCAAATAAAACTACTTTTAATTTTTTGAATAGTTGCAGATAAGTTTTTAGGTATAATAAGCCGAAGAACTTGATTTGACTATTCATGGCAAATTGTTGATTGCCATGTAAGCTGATGAACACCTGTTTTCCCTTTAAAGCCAGTAAAGGGAGAATCGCTAATAAATGTTGGTTATATATTTCAAATATAAAAATTGTATCGATATCTTTAAGGCGAAAGGCTCTAATGCCCATTGAGATGTGGCGGTACTCGCGGCGAAATTGGAGTCCTATGGAATAATTGGGAATTGATTGGGTGATTTTTTTGAACCAAGCGGGTAAAGGAGTTTCTATAGACAAAAAACTTATTTTTTTATTTTTAATGTATTGCTCGACTAGCAGAATATCTTTGAGACCCGGATGCATTAATTGCATTTTAATAGTGTCCATTGATTTATTTCATATTATAAAAGTACAGCAAAAAAGCTATATTTTACAGCGGTTTTCAAGTTAGTAGGCTACAGACTTCAAATTGGAACCAGCCAAACTTTGGCAAGTATGTCTGCATTTCTTCATGACCAATTTCGCGCATGAATCTCTGGAAATGAGGTTTTCCCCGGCGTGAACTCAATCCCAGTAAACGACGCTTGGGTTCAAATTCCGGAATCAGGTGTCTAAAAAAATGGGACTCCGGGAAAGACGCAATTTGTGGGTGAGCAGCTAACAGGCTTTGCAGTAAGGTTGTGCCTGAGCGGGGACAGCCAACTAAGAAGATTCGTTCTTTTAAAGTTCTTATTTTATCCACTTTGTATGATAGATCTTTAAACTTAAAACATTGTACAGCTTGTGTTTAACGGTTTGTAACGATATTATTATCTAAGCATAATAGTATTATACTGTAGGTTCATATCCGAGTTTGATTAAAGTTTCTTCGGCTATCAACTTTGTTGAACGTCGCTGCAACCCGTTCAGTTTACTATTCCATTTATACGTTGTTCAAATCCATGATTTCTGGTCTTAATTTCATTTACAGTAATTCTTGAACTGCCTGTTCCACCTGCCGACCAACCGCTTCCCAGGAGTACTCTTCCCGTACCAGCTTATAGGCAGAATCAGCAAGTTTTTTCCTTAGAGAAGGCTCTGACCAAAGTTGACACACCCCAGCAACCAGTTCTTCAACAGTATCTCGAATGAGCAAATGCTCACCATCCCGAACTCTCAACCCCTCTGCTCCTTTCGTTGTACTCACGACCGGACGACCAGCGGCAAATGCTTCCAGAATTTTCAGGCGGGTACCTCCCCCCTCCCATAACGGTACAATCACCACACTTGCAGCGGATAGATAGGGACGAATATCGGGAACGATACCAGTGACCAGAATTCCCGGGTCTCGTTGAGCCACTTCCTTCATAGATTTAGGCGGATTGCGTCCGACGAGTATGAGACGACACTGGGAATAAATTTGCTGCAATCGCGGATAGATTTGATTGATGAGAATCTCAGCCGCAACTAAGTTAGGTGGGTAGGTAAATGTCGCTGTAAATACTAAAGTCCAAGGGATTAGCTCTAATTCAGTGGGAAGGTTACATTCACCGAGGCGAACACTCTCGTAGTATGCAATATTAACGCCATTGTTAATCAGATGAGTGGGTCGCACTTGGGGGTTGTAGAGTTTCTTTAGCTGACAAACGTCATCTTGACTACATACCCAAATTTGGTCAACCTGACGAACGAAATCACGCTCAATGGCTTCAACTTTGGTAAGTAGAAGTCGTGATTCAATCTTGGACTTGACTCCTTCAACGGAACGATATCTTTCCCTGAGCAATAACGTTTCGATATTATGAGCATCGTAGATAATGCGACACTGATGCTTTTGAACCGTTCTCAGGTAACGGTAAAGCCAAAGCTCTGCAAAAACTACAATCTGTGGCTGAAACTTTGCCAATAACTGGTCTAATTCTTGGACTAAACTGTCGGCATAAAACGGATCGGCTTCCGGATAAGCGTAAGGTTGCAACCACCACAGCCGATCTTTAATCTTTCGCCAAATCGATCGCGCTTTGAGAATATCTCCAGTATTATAATCTTTCCAGATAGCAACCCCTGGGGGATACTCACGGCTACGGGGTGACTTGTAAGAGACAATTGAAAAAACAGCAACCGGACCTAGCTTCATCATCAGGTTAATATTTTGCCAGTTGCGTAAGGGGGTACCTCCCATAGGAGGATAGGGTGAGTATTTAGTAAGGAACAGTGTGCCAACTGAACTATCAATCACCTTTGTACCTCCCTCGACAGTAATTCTTGAACAGTTTTCTCTACCCGCCGTCCCACTGCCTCCCAGGAGTATTTTGACTGTACCAACTGATAGGCAGAATCAGCTAATTTTTGCCCCAGAGAAGGATCAGACCAAAGCTGACACACCCCAGCGACTAACCCTTCAATAGTATCTCGAATTAGCAAGTGTTCTCCATCTCGAACACTCAACCCCTCAGCCCCCTTAGTCGTACTCACAACCGGGCGACTAGCCGCAAACGCTTCCAGAATTTTTAGGCGAGTCCCTCCTCCTTCAAATAAAGGGACAATTACCACACTCGCAACAGCTAAATAGGGACGAATATCGGGAACAGTGCCAGTGACTTGAATGCTAGAGTCTAGCTTAGCCGCTTCTTTCATGTATGGAGTCGGGCTGCGCCCGACGAGTATGAGACGACACTGCGGATAAATTTTGCGTAACTGAGGATAAATTTGGTCGATGAGAATCTGGACAGCTACTCGATTGGGCTGGTGAGTAAAAGTAGCTGTAAAGACTAAAGTCCAAGGATTTGGTTCTAATCCAGGAAGCAAACTAGAGGAACTTAATCTTACACTTTCATAGTCGGTAACATTGACTCCGTTGGCAACGACATGAATAGGTAATCTTGTTCCGTATAATTTTTGGAACAAATTAGCATCATTTTCGCTGCACACCCAAAGCTGATCAACTTGGCGAACAAAGTCACACTCAATGGATTTAACCTGACGCAGTAGAAGTCTTGATTCAACTGTTGCTTTCAACTCCTGCCCTTGCAGGGATTTGTGCATTTCTTGGCGCAAGCAGGCTTCCACATTATGAGCATCGTAAATTGTGTGACATCCATAACGTTTCACTCTTTTCAGATAGCGGTAAAGCCAGAGTTCTTCAAAGATGACGAGGTGAGGTTGAAACTTGACGAACACTTGCTCTAAATCTCGGATCACCCTATCACCATAAACTTGGTTCGCCCATGGATGTCGGCGAGGTTGCAGCCACCATAACCGATCCTGAATCTTTCGCCCAAGCGATCGCTCGTTGGCAATATCCCCAATCTGGTAGTTATTCCAGAGGGTAACGCCTGGAGGATTCTCATCTTGAGGTTTCCACCCGCCAGAGGGAATAGAAAACACGGCAACCGATCCGAACTTGATCATAATGTTGATATTTTGCCAGTTCCGTAGCGCGACTCCTCCGATGGGAGGGTACGGCAACTCCCTGGTCAGGAAAAGGGTAGATAAAGATTTGTTGGTCACCAAACGCTCCTCTGAGACAAGCTAGTTTGCCAAACCTGGCTTGATTTTTTTTGACAAAATTTTCAGTAATGCGCTTCCTAAGATTTTCGCATCGTAAACTAATTCTAACAATAAACTTACATATCCTAACTGTTTCTCCATAAGAACTCCCCGATTTATAATTCCCATATCTATCAACTGCTGACTATTTTCCAGCCGCACGGAAATTTCTGGATCGTACAGATTGAGTGGCTTATTTTCGGCAATGAGTTGAGCATATTTTTGGTATTCGACTGCTCCTTGCCAGTGCTGATTCCTCTGGATTTCTGATTTAACATAATCACTAAAAAACGAAAAATATTTAAAGTGTAGCAAACACGCCGTTGTTGAAGAAACTTTTATGTTTTTTGTGACATGTTCTGAATAAAAGGTCATTGCATCATTATATCTAAGCAAAGGAAACTTGGTTAAACAGTAGGGCTTCTTGCCTCGTTTATCGTCACTGCCAAAAATACGTTGTCGTAATCCTCCCCAATAATAATCCCTGATTGTTCCTTCCTTATGATGATAATACTGTCTATCAAAATAAGGACAGACCTTTAAAAAGTCATCTCCAGGATTATAGTAGGCTTCCTGAACAGGCTGCTGCGAATACATATCTAACATAATCCCTTGAACAGCATTTTTACCTTGCCATTCTATTTGACGACAAAAATTGCTTAGGCTGCGGGTTTCACAATCGGGATAATAGAGAATTTCATCGGCATCAACGATTAAACACCAGTGATTTTGACCGTAATTTTTAAGTAACCATTCTAGCCAATTTTGTTTATTTTCTTTGAAAGATTCTTGAGTATGCCACGTATAGACATCCTCTGGCTGGATTAAATAGTCTAAGGTATTATCTTCTGAGTCGTTATCGACGATGAAAAACTTAGATATTCCTTTTCCTCGATAGTAGTTTAAGAAAAAAGGCAAACGTTTGGATTCATTTCTGACAATTACAAAACATAGGAGTTCTGTGCCTGTTAATGCTATGTCTTTAGAATCAACTCTATTTAAATTTTTCATAGTCAATCAAAGCTAATGATTTATTTATGAAAATTCCGCAGGAGAATCGTGAGTAGCAATTCCATTTCTCCAGCAGCAACAACATCCGTTTTCAGGACAGAACGATATTTGAGAAAGTGGAGAATAAGTTTTCTGATATCATTGCCTAGATAGATCGGTACAACCAGGGGTCTTTGCCAGGGTTTATAGGCTAACATTCGCACCTGATATCGTAGCCGACCATTATTTTGAAAGAAACGCCGCAGATAATCTTTATCAAAACGCGATTTAGGAATAAAATGGTCAATTTCCATGGCTGGATTGAACCACAGTTCCCAACCGCCTTGCCAAATGTATGACAGCATTTCTAAATCTTCATTGGTTTGAGGGAGCAGGGGACGTTCAGGGACAGTTTCTATCCAAGCCTGTTTGCGAATAACGATTCCGGCTCCTGGAGGAAACATCTTTTTGCGGGTAGAGGCATACTTTTGGTTATAACAATAGGGTTTCGTTCCTTTAATCAGGGCAAAATAACGGGAAATTCTCTCAAATCCTGGTGGGGGTTCTACTTCAAATTTGCCATGGATTTGTCCTCCATAAGCCCCAGCTTGCGGATGAGATTGCCCAAAATGATCAGCTTGTGTCACCCAATTGGGTTTGGGAAAATTATCGTCATCTAGAAAACCGATCAAAGCACCCTTGGCTTCTCGGATGGCACATCGTCTAGCAAATGCTAGTCCTTGTTCCGGTTCCAAGTAATAATGAATGGGATAAGGTTCAGACCAGTTCGCTTGGTACTCCTGAACGACCTTAGCCGTATCGTCAGTGCTATTATTATCAACGACAATAATTTCCCAGGAAATATCCTCTGTCCCTTCCTGCGATCGCAACCTATCCAGAACCTCTTTTAAACGATTCGCGCCGTTATAGGTACAAATCGCGACAGTAAAGTCGATCTCGCTCATGCCGTAATCTTCCTCTGGGGAATAACTCTCCCACTCATTGAATCGTGAGCTGGAGTTGAGCGATCGCTCTCTCCTCAAACCAAATCTGCTCGCTTGTAGTAAATACAGCTAGAAAACACCATGCCGTATTGCTTCCTTTGCCAGCAGGCGTGGTTTAATTATGAGTTTAACCTGTCTCTAAAAGACTGTCACTCGGTATGCAAAAATTCCAGATAGGCTTGACTCATTTCCTTCACTGCCATCTCGTAGAATTGTTGACCATGCTCCGGTTTGGCTAAGGCGGGATTAGACCCCATGCGTCCATCAGAATAGCGACGACGGAAATCTTTCGCCCCGTAAATTGGATGTCCAGAGGCGACATTAGCCGCTAATGGGGCGTTTTTGATTGCTTCCGGATAAAGGTATTGAGTTAAAGCCACTTCGCTGGGTGTGGCGTGAGATCCTTCCTGATCACCATACCATTGTTTTGCTAA
>CAZNNK010000007.1:0-24441 GCA_964574085.1 uncultured Coleofasciculus sp. | reverse complement strand
GCTTTGAATGTAGGACTGTTGCAAGATTCAATTCCAGTGCAGCTAGTGGCTGAATTTCGCCAAACCTTGGAGTCATCCGTAAGGCTCAAGTTTGATCCGCAAGCCCAGCTTAAGGATATATACCAGAATCTTCGGGTGTGGAAGCGACAAGCAGAAAACCCAGAATCCTCCCAGGGGTTTTCCCTTCCTTTGATTAGTCGCAAACCTCCTGCGATCGCCAATTTGGTCACACTAGGAGATTATTGGCTAGAATCTGCCATCGGTGAGCAACTGATTCAACCCCTAAAACTGTCAACATTACCAGGATGGCAAAACCTACCCCCACGTTGGCAAGAGATTGTCAGACGCAATCGCCAAGGACAACTTGACGAATCGGGATTAATCTGGGGCGCACCCTATCGCTGGGGGACAGTCGTAATTGCCTATCGCCGGGATAAGTTTGAGGAATTAGGGTGGACACCTACAGATTGGAGTGACTTATGGCGTCCAGAATTACGCGATCGCATTTCGTTACTCGATAGTCCACGACAGGTAATTGGGTTGACCTTGAAAAAATTAGGCTTATCTTATAACACCGCAAACTTGAGTCAAGTCCCCAATCTGAAAACTGAACTCTTAGACCTGCATAAACAGGTTAAACTCTACAGTTCAAATCACTATCTAGAACCTTTAGTGTTAGGCGATACCTGGTTAGCCGTGGGTTGGTCTACGGATATCCTATCCCTGCGGGGACGCGATCGCCAAATTCAAGCCGTCGTTCCTCGTTCAGGAACCTCTCTTTGGGCAGATGTGTGGGTACAACCTGCTGTGCAAAAGACGGCGGCTGAATCACCAACACCAGACCAAGAAATGCTCACATCACTAAGCCAACAATGGATTGATTTTTGCTGGCGACAACAATCCGCGATCGATATTTCGTTATTAAGTCATGCAGCTTCACCAATACTGGTTACCCTAAATCCGGCTACGTTACCGAACCCACTGCAAAACATTGATATCCTCTTACCCGAACCCTCTATACTCGAAGACAGTGAATTTCTATATCCCCTACCCCAAAAAGCGATTGAGCAGTACCTAGAACTGTGGCAAGAAATTCGCACAATGCAATTGGTTTAGTTAGGATTGCTAAATTAAGTTTTGTGGTGAGGATAGGGAACAGAGAATAGGGAATTTATTTAACCCAGTTTCTGGTAATGACGCTTGAGGAGACGCTGAGCCGCATCCACGGAAATATTCACGGGTTCAAAGGCTTTTGCATCGAATCGATTCGTGCTAATTGTCATCAATTGCCAATTGCCTTGCTCGTGCTGGAGAAGGGCATTTCCACAAAGCTCTTCCATCGCCCAGGTTACAATTGCATAAGGTTCATCAATGGTGATTTCTAGAAACCGAACATTGTCATACCATTTATCCCAGTCATTCAGCAGCTTTTTTTCTAACGTATCTTTGCTCTCGTTAATGGCAAGTTGCTGATGATTGGTAAGAATTGGTGCTTTAACTAACAAAACTGTTAGCAAATTTAAGTGAATATTTAAATGATAAATCATCGCCCCCAAACGGCGAATCGCATAAACTAACTGTTCATCGACATGCTTGAGATCACTCTGATCATGGCTTTGTTGCAGTTTATTGCGGCGCTCCAGGAAATGATTATAATCTTCAACTAACCCGAATATGCTTGTTGTCTTGCTGTCAAGCATGTAGAGAACATATTCATCCACCAGTAAATGTTGAGGCGGAATTTTATAAATAATTTTTTTTAATTGGTCTACATTGATTGGCTCAACCTGGCTCTTCTCAAAGGCTTGAATCCTGCGATGATTGAGTAAGCTCAGTTCATTGCGAATGACTTGATCCGCTTTACGAAGCTTCAAAAAAATCGTATCGACTTCAACCGCTAAGGAAGATAGTAATACTTTCTCTTCCTCTCTTTTAAGTTCTTTGTTGTTCAAACACATTTGAGTTGCAGTAAGAATGATTGAGCAAAAACAGTGACATTAAAACTGCTATTGCCTGTCGGCTCAGTTAGGATTAGGCTCACGTCAAGGAGCCTAAGTCTGTAGAATGACTTTGACTGGTGTTCTACGTTTGATTAGCAACCCTGATGTTCTGATTGAGTAACCTTCCCTGCTCTCTCTGTGGCAAGACATTTGCGTTACCCCATGTTTTTAGACTGATAAGTCTGTAATACTTAGCGTATGACATGTAAGACACTTTGTACATTCTAGTTCCTATTGACTGACATCAGCAACTCGGTTTAGCCAACTTTATCAAGATTTCATGCCAACAAACCAAACTGGGATCAACGGCGATCGCAAGCCGATAAGCTGCATCTGGACACCAAATTCTATTACAATCTGTAAAGGAAACTGAAAAGGAAGGGCTACGATGCGCGTTGCGATCGTTGGGGCAGGACTTGCCGGAATGGCGACGGCTGTAGAATTAGTCGATGCCGGACATGAAGTCGAAATCTTTGAATCCCGTCCATTCGTGGGCGGTAAAGTGGGCAGTTGGGTAGACACCGAGGGCAATCACATTGAGATGGGGTTGCACGTCTTTTTTGGCTGTTACTACAACTTGTTTGACTTGATGCAGAAGGTAGGGGCATTGGAGAACCTACGTCTCAAGGAACATACCCATACCTTTATTAATCGGGGTGGGCGCACGGGGGCGCTAGACTTTCGCTTTATCACCGGAGCGCCATTTAACGGACTCAAAGCCTTTTTCACCACCTCCCAGCTATCACCTCAGGATAAACTCCAGAACGCGATCGCACTCGGAACCAGTCCCCTAGTACGCGGCTTGATCGACTTTGACGGGGCAATGCAAACCATTCGCGACTTAGATAAAATCAGCTTTGCCGACTGGTTCCGCAAGCATGGGGGGTCTAACGGCAGTTTAAAGCGGATGTGGAATCCCATTGCCTACGCCCTCGGTTTTATTGATACCGAGAATATCTCTGCCCGTTGCATGTTGACAATCTTCCAGTTCTTTGCTGCGAAAACAGAAGCCTCTGTTCTCAGGATGCTGGAAGGTTCGCCGAATGAATACTTACATCAACCCATTATTAATTACCTAGAAGCGCGAGGGGCAAAAATTTATACCCGGCGACGAGTGAGAGACATCCTTTACACCGAGACAGGAGACTCAGCTAATGTGACCGGTTTAGTCATCGCCCAAGGCGAAAGCGAAGAAACCATTACCGCTGATGCTTACGTTTGCGCCGCCGATGTGCCAGGAGTGCAGCGTCTGTTGCCAGAATCATGGCGCAAATGGTCAGAGTTTGACAATCTCTACAAGCTAGATACCGTACCTGTCGCCACCGTACAACTGCGGTTTGATGGCTGGGTAACAGAACTCCATGATCCTCAAAAACGCCAGCAACTCGCACAAGCGGCGGGGATGGATAATCTCCTCTATACTCCCGATGCGGATTTTTCCTGCTTTGCTGACTTAGCCTTAACCAGTCCTGGTGACTATTACAAAGAAGGACAAGGGTCACTGTTGCAATTAGTCTTAACGCCCGGTGATCCATTTATCCGACAAACTAATGAATCCATCGCCCACCATGTCCTCCAGCAAGTCCACGAACTTTTCCCCTCTTCGCGAGAATTGAACATGACCTGGTACAGTGTGGTTAAATTAGCTCAATCGCTTTACCGAGAAGCCCCGGGCATGGACCCCTATCGTCCTAACCAAAAAACCCCAGTGAGCAACTTCTTCTTGGCAGGTAGCTACACCCAACAAGAATACATCGATAGTATGGAAGGCGCGACTCTATCCGGGCGGCGTGCGGCTAAAGCGATTCTAGAACATGCACAAACATCTGTAGAACCAACTCTCGTTACCACAAGTTAAACGATATCTGAACACCAGAAAATCCGTGGTGTAGGGGCGGGTTTCACCAATAACGTTCTAGAAAAAACCGATAACGTAACTAAACCCGCCCTTGCAGGAGAAGCAGGGAGAAAAAACTACCTATTCTGCTGAAAATTGGTATGAATTATGAATTTAACTACTGCCTATTCCCTGTTCCCTGTTCCCTGTTCCCTCTTCCCTCTTCCCTCTTAAATGACAAATGACAAATAACTCTGACTGGCTAGAACACAGTGTACAGGTTGAAGTTGAGGTGCCAATAGAAACCGTTTGGAGCCTCTGGTCTGATTTAGAGCAAATGCCTCGCTGGATGAAGTGGATTGACTCGGTAAAAGTCCTGGAAGATAATCCAGATTTATCCCGTTGGAAACTCGCCAGCAGTGGATTTGAATTTAGCTGGATCTCTCGCATTCTGAAATTAGTTCCCCATCAGATTATTCAGTGGGAGTCTGTTGATGGTTTACCGAATCGGGGTGCAGTACGCTTTTATGATCGCCACGGCAGTAGTATCGTTAAACTTACGGTGGCTTACGATATTCCCGGCATTTTGGGTAAGTTGATGGATGGTTTATTTTTAGGTCAAATTGTCGAGTCTACGATTCAAGCCGATTTGGATCGGTTCCGGGACTATGCGCTTAAGACCCAAAATTAAGTTGATTGTTGAGGAGCTTATTACCCCATGCAAGAGGGGGCGATTGAAATCGCTGCTACACAAACAAAGTCTGCCTGCGCGGACTGGCTTATAACCTTACTTTTCACGGGATCTGGAAAACCTCTCTCCAAAACCATTTGTTAGATCTGTTAAAATCTGACCCAAATCCAAAAATGATTGATGTTCAGTATAATTAAACATTCCCATAGCTATGCACCCGATCAAAGGTTGTCGCTAGAAATATTCGTGGCTCATACAATCGCTTCGGCATCACTACGAATTTTCCTCCTATTTGCAGATTCGATTAACTTGAATCTTAGGATAGGTTGCAGTTATAGGTATTCGCAGGATTCACAAAAACATTATGGCTGATATGACTCCTAAAGCAAACAATGAAATCAATCAAAAAGAAGCCGGAAATCTTTCTGATGTACCCATCGAAGATACTGACTTGGTTTCAGATACACCTGTAGACGATGAAGATACTGAGGAAGCCGTTATTTCCAACCTCCCCCAGGAAGCGACTGAATCTTATGGAACTGGTGTTCCTCTCGATCCAGGGCTGAATATCGGTGGGCGAACGACACACGACAAGGCTTGATGAATCTAATCACTGTGTCCTGTTCCCTTGTCCTCCTAGTGAATCCCGTTCATTCTGGATCATTCGCCCGCGTGGTAGGAACTGCGAACCAAGGGACCCGAACGAACATGAGTGAAACCCATGTCTTTAGCGATCGCACCCAGTCGCTCAAATTCCTCAGGAGTCCAATAGCGTTGCACTCTCAGGTGTTCCAGAGAGGGACGCATATATTGCCCTAGGGTGAGGCGATCGCATTCAGCACGGCGTAAATCCTCCATGGCTTCGATCACCTCGGCTTCCGTCTCTCCATGTCCCAGCATTAATCCTGACTTGGTGGGAATTGTCGGATCAAGGGTTTTGACAATGCGGAGAACATCCAGCGATCGCTCGTATTGGGCACCTCGGCGCACTTGTCCTTGCAGTCGTTTGACGGTTTCAATATTGTGGTTATAACAAGCCGGACGCGCCTGAACCACCGTTTTCACCCGTTGGCGCTGCAACTCGGTTGGCGTTTGATTCTCCTCAGTTCTCCCGCCCCAAAAATCTGCCGTTAGTACCTCAATTTGGGTCTCTGGATTCAATCGCCGGATCGCATCCATTGTGGCAACAAACCAACCCGCCCCCTGATCCGGTAAATCATCTCGCGCCACGGATGTCAGTACCACATACCGCAATCCCAATAACTGAACCGATTCGGCAATTTTCTGGGGTTCTTCGGGATCAAGAGGCATCGGCGCATGACCCTTATCCACTTGACAAAATGCACAAGCACGGGTACAAGTTGGACCCATCAGCAAAAAAGTCGCCGTTTTGTTGGCATAACACTCCCCGCGATTGGGACAGCGCCCCTCTTCACAGATTGTGTGAATTTGCCGTTGTTTGACAATGCGTTGCACCGTGGAGATCTCACTGGCGTTACCAATGGGGCGTCGCAACCAACGGGGTAGGGCGGTAATTTCCTCTCGCCAACGGTTTTTAGCAGACAGATTGGGTTGAGTCGGCAAATCCATAAGAATTGTGGTGAGCTATCAGCAACGGTGTTATTCTGTACGATAAAAATGGTAAAGCATTTTACTCGGACTCTGATTTGATCCGGGTTTTGCTCTCAACCGACTAAGCAGATTACAAAATAGCGAAGGTGCAGGCTCCCTCGCGATTCATCCGAGGGATAAAACCGAGCGTATGTAACTAAGTCGAATTTATTCGACCATTATAACGGTTGCGGGATGTAATATAGATATAATATAGGAGGTGATGCCAATTGTATGGATGCCAACAAGTATTATTGAAGCCGGATGTGGAATTAGCCGCTATCTTAGACTTTATCTGTTCTGAAGCGAACAAACTGACCAACTGCGGTATATATTATGCGCGGCAATTATGGTTTAAGCGGCGGCACTTAATTGGTAAATATGACCTGGAAAAAGAATATAAAAATCACAAACATTTCCAGGCGTTGCACTCTCAAGCTGCCCAGCTAGTGTTGCGGTCGGTCAGTGAGTCTTTTAAATCATTTAGGGAATTAACTAAGGCATTTAAAGATGGCAAGATTCAGGTCTATCCAAAATTACCCAAGTACCGTAAGAAAGGGGGATTAACAGTAGTTAGCTATCCCAAACAGGCATTAAGCCTAAAAAATGGACAAATTCGAGTTCCCTTGGGCAGAATGGTTAAGACCTGGTTTCAATTAACCGAATTTTTGCTGCCTAAGCCGTCAAATCTGGAATTTAAGGAAATCAAGGAACTGCGAATTCTACCCAGAAATGGATGTTTCTATGCAGAATTCGTGTACCAGTTACCATCGGTCAAAGCCGATGTAGATAAGAGTCGGGCATTAGGAATAGACCCGGGGGTTAATAACTGGTTAACTTGCATATCCAATGCCGGAACCAGTTTCATTGTAGATGGGCGGAAGCTAAAAAGCTTGAATCAGTTTTACAACAAACGGGTGGCTGAATTAACAAAGGATAAACCCCAAGGATTTTGGAATAACGAACTAGCCCAAATCACTGAAAAACGGAATCGTCAGATGCGGGACGCAGTAAATAAGGCGGCACGAATGGTGATTAATCACTGCCTTATTCATCGGATTGGTACAGTAGTATTTGGCTGGAATCAAGGTAACAAAAATGGTATTGAGTTGGGGAAGAACAACCAAGAGTTTGTTCAGATACCAACATCTCGGTTAAAAAACCGAATCGACCAATTGTGTAAGCAATATGGAATTCGGTTTGTAGAAACGGAAGAATCATACACCTCCCAGGCATCGTTTCTAGACAATGATGTTCTACCTGTATTTGGCAGTAAGCCGAAAGGGTGGAAATCAAGCGGAAAGCGAGTGAAACGTGGGATGTTTCGGACTGCCGCAGGACATATCATTAACGCCGATGGAAACGGGGCAGCGAACATTTTAAGGAAAGTAGAGACACAGCTAAGGTTAAACTTAGCCAAGGTCTGTAGGGCGTCATTGACTGCGCCGTCTAGATTATTTATCTGGAACTCTAAAAAGATAAAACGAAGGGATGGCGTTTTAACCCGTCCCGAAGTATCCTTTTAGAATCCCTGGTCATTTATGCCAGGGAGAAGTCAATCTAGAATCATGGACATGAGTGCTTTTGGGTTCAATCTCCAAACAGCAGAAGAGTCAAAGGTGTCGGTCGGTCATCCGTTGTTTTCCCGGAAACAGACTCTGTGAGGTCTGTCTGAGAGGAGTTATGGGGTCTGGTCTACCTGGGCTGAAGACGTTTTTCTTTTACCTTTCCAAAGGAGTCAGTCGTGGCAAGCCATAAAATATTAGTTATTGATGACAGTAGAGTTATCCGGATGCGTGTTAAAGAAATGTTGCCGCCCGGTAACTTTGAAGTTCTAGAAGCCAAAGATGGTATTGAAGGTCTTAATCAGATCCGCCAGGAGCATCCCAACCTAATTATGTTAGATTTCCTACTTCCTAAAATGAGTGGTTGGGATGTTTTCCAACAAATTCAAAGTGACAGTGTTCTCCAGAGCATTCCTTTGGTCTTAATGTCAGGTCGTAAGGAAGAAGTCACGGAGAAAATCCCAGAGCCGTTTGAGTATTTTGCCTTTGTTGAAAAACCCTTTGAAAAGAAGCAACTAGTTGATGCGATTAAGGAAGCGATGGCAAAGGCGAAAAAACGCCCCGTCATGGCTCCGCCGCCCAAAGAAGAAGCCCCTGCTCCTGAAGCTGCTGGTGTTTCATCAGACGAAGTTCAAGCCTTAAATGCCAAAATTGAACAGTTACAGACAGAAGTAGATGGGTTGAAGAAACAGATGGGACAACTTGTGGCATTTATTAAACAAAAACTCAAGTGACATCCAGCATAACCGAGCTTTGAACTCGGCTAGACCATGCAACAGTTAAACTCCGATTTCAACTCAGATCGCCTCAGGCAAGTTCTCACCTTGAGTGCGATCCTTGCGGCTTTTGGCATTAATATCTGGGCAAACATCGCGCCGATTGGTGGACTGACAATTGGCGAAATCTCCAATAGGATTTTTGGCGAGATTAAGATTATCCCCGCCAGCTATGCTTTCGCTATTTGGGGGATCATTTATTTGGGTTTAATTAGTTTGGGGATCTATCAGGTACTGCCCAACCAACGGCAAAATGCTTATATACGTCAGATGGGCTATGGTTTAGTCCTGGCGAGTGTTGCCCAGATTGCTTGGGTGTTTCTGTTCCAGTTTCGCCAGTTTGCTCTGTCGCTGGTGGCGATGCTGGGGATTTTAGTGCCACTGATTCGACTGTATGTGCGGTTGGGGATTGGTTCGGTGAGGGTGTCTCGGAAGCAGAAATGGTATGTTCACATTCCCGTGAGTATCTATTTGGCGTGGATCAGTGTAGCCACGATTCTGAATGTGGCAATTGTACTCTATGACCTCGGCTGGAATGGCTGGGGGATTGACCCCTCGGTGTGGACGGCAATTGTCCTACTTGTCGGGGCGGCGATTACAGCAACGGTGATTATACAGCGATCAGATATTGCCTTTCCCCTCGTGATTGCCTGGGCTTATGGTGCGATCGCGGTGCGTCATCTGGATACCCTGCTGATTTCTGGAGTCGCTGGGGGATTTGCGATCGCGCTGGTGTTATTCGCTGGGTTGAAACGTTACCGCAACTGACAGATAGGGGATTATTCTTAGCTATTTGATGTCAATTTGTCAAGTAAAAATAAAGTTTTGTAAAATGTAAAGTTCCATACAAAAAACTGCATAAGGGTCAACTCCTGAGAGACACAAGAGGGCAGAGAGGTCAAAATCTGACATCTGCACACAATTTTCCCTACACAGGAGAGACTCTTATGGCATCTCACGACGAATCCTTCTCCACCTCCACCGAATTAGCTCTGATGTTTGGTAATTTCTTTGGTGTAGCAGAAGCTGATAATTTATCTATTGACACTGATAGTTCAGGTACAGCAACTGAGAATTTTGATCAGACTCCTCAAGCAAACATCATTTCAGGTAGGCAAACAGGCTTAGATCTCACTGACAACGGGACTCAACCGGGAGAATCAACGACAACGCCAAATCTGTTAGCCGCTCAGACTCCGACGTCTACAATCAACGTTAACTATAACGGTTTTTCCACCCAAGCTCAAGCGGCATTTGAATACGCGGTTGATATCTGGGAAAACCTGATTGTTTCGCCAGTTCCGATTGAAGTTGAAGCGAATTGGACTCCTTTAGGGAAAGATACAAATATTCTTGGTTCTGCTGGACCCAATGACTATGACTACAACTTTGACAATGCTGCCTACGCCAATACCTTGTATCCCATCGCCCTTGCCAATAGTCTGGCTGGCTCCGATTTAGATCCCACTGCCCATGATATTAATGCTAACTTCAATAGCAATTACTCGAACTGGTATTTTGGCACTGATGGTAATACACCAACAGGAAAGACTGATTTTGTTTCTGTTGTCTTGCATGAATTAGGTCATGGCTTAGGGTTTAGTGGTAGCATGGACTATGACTTCGGCACTGGACAAGGGAGTTGGTGGAACCAACCCGTAATTTACGATCACTTTACAGTGAATGGTTCGGGTCAAAAACTTATCGATACATTTCCGAATAACTCTGTTGCTTTAGGCAATCAACTCATCAGCAATAACCTGTTTTTCAATGGGAGTAATGCGGTTGCTGCCAATGGTGGCACGAATCCCAAACTGTATGCTCCGAGTAGATGGGAATTGGGTTCTAGCTATGCCCACTTGGATGGAGCGACTTATGGAAGTGGAAGTTCTAATGCTTTGATGACACCTTCCATTGCTCCGGGAGAGGCGCACCATGATCCGGGTGCGGTAACATTAGGAATCTTTGAGGATTTAGGTTGGGTTATTAATTTAGCTGATTTGTGGGGGTGGGACTTTCATGTCACTCCACAAGCCCTCGATGCAGGTGACAGTTTCAACATTGATTTTGACATTACCAATACGGGGAGTAGCGCAGGTGCTTTTGATGTTTCTTTCTACCTTTCCAATAATAACTACATCAGCACGGTTGATCATTTCTTAGGAATTACCACGATTAATGGTTTGGCTGGGAACAGTACAGGCTCCTTTACCACTAACTTAAACTTACCCAGTGTTAATCATTCCTTCTGGAATGGAGATGGCACATACTACATCGGGATGACGGTTGATTCTGGTTCAGATGTTACGGAAGTCTATGAAACCAATAACTCAAATGTCGGCTTTTTGTTCGACTACGATGATGTAGCCATCAATAATACTCAATTAGCTGACTTATCCGGTTCAGATTTTGATATCACTCCACAATCCCTCGATGCAGGTGATAGTTTCAACATTGATTTTGACATTACTAACACAGGGAGTAGTGCTGGTGCTTTTGATGTTTCTTTCTACCTTTCCAGTAATAACTACATCAGCACCATGGATCATCTGTTATATAGTGGCACGATTAATGGGTTAGCTGGGAACAGTACAGGCTCGTTTACCACTAGCTTAAACTTACCTGGTGTTAATCATTCCTTCTGGAATGGAGATGGTACATACTATATCGGGATGCTGGTGGATTCGGGAGCAGATGTTACGGAAGTCAATGAAACCAATAATTCTAATTTCGGCTTTTTGTTCGACTATGATGATGTAGTCATCAATAATACCCAATTAGCTGACTTATCCGGGTCGGATTTTGATGTCACCTCAGAACCCCTGGATGCAGGTGATAGTTTCAACATTGATTTTGACATTACTAACACAGGTGGCAGTGCTGGTGCTTTTGATGTTTCTTTCTATCTTTCCAGTAATAACACGATTAGCACTGTTGATCATTTGTTAGGTAGTGCCACGATTAATGGTTTAGCTGGGAACAGTACGGGTTCCTTTACCACTAGCTTAAACTTGCCCGGAGTTAATCATTCCTTCTGGAATTTATATGGAGATGACACCTATTACATCGGGATGCGGGTTGATTCGGGTGCAGATGTTACCGAAACGAATGAAACCAATAACTCAAATGTCGGCTTTTTGTTCGATTATGATGATGTAGTCATCAATAATACCCAATTAGCTGACTTATCCGGGTCGGATTTTGATGTCACCTCAGAACCCCTGGATGCAGGTGATAGTTTCAACATTGATTTTGACATTACCAATACGGGGAGTAGCGCGGGTGCTTTTGATGTTTCCTTCTACCTTTCCAGTAATAACACGATCAGCACAGTTGACCAGTTTTTAGGCAGTACCACGATTAATGGGTTAGCCGGGAACAGCACAGGCTCATTTACCACTAGCTTAAACTTGCCCAGTGTTAATCATTCCTTCTGGAATTTATATGGGGATGATACCTATTACATCGGTATGCGGGTTGATTCTGGGTCAGATGTTACCGAAGTCAATGAAACCAATAACTCAAATGTCGGCTTTTTATTCGACTACGATGATGTAGCCATCAACAATACTCAATTGGCTGACTTATCCGGGTTGGATTTTGATGTCACCCCAGAACCCCTGGATGCAGGTGATAGTTTCGACATTGATTTTGACATTACCAATACGGGGAGTAGCGCTGGCGCTTTTGATGTTTCCTTCTATCTTTCCAGTAATAACACGATTAGCACCACGGATCATCTGTTAGGCAGTGCCACGATTAATGGGTTAGCTGGGAACAGTACAGGCTCCTTTACCACCAGCTTAAACTTGCCCGGAGTTAATCATTCCTTCTGGGATTTATATGGCGATGATACCTATTACATCGGGATGCGGGTTGATTCTGGGTCAGATGTTACGGAAGTCAATGAAACCAATAATTCTAATGTCGGCTTTTTGTTCGATTACGATGATGTAGCCATCAACAATACCCAGATAGCAAACTTGTCTGGACTGAATTTCAATGTCACTCCAGAACCGCTCAATGCAGGTGATAGTTTCGACATTGACTTGACAATTGAAAATAGTGGTGCAGCAGCGGCTGGTGTATTTGATGTATCCTTATATTTGTCCAGTGATAGTAATATTAGCCACTCAGATTTACTGCTGGATACAATCAGTTTCACTGGCTTAGCAGCCAATAGCAGTGGCACGTTTACGAGCAACTTTATTCTTCCTGAAGCTAATGATGCGTTCTGGAGTGGAGATGGCAGCTACTATATCGGCATGATGGTTGATTCAGGTGATGATATCACGGAAACAATTGAGACGGATAATGCCAATGTTGGCTTGATGTTGGATACGGATAATGTAGTCATCAATAATACCCAACTGTCGGATTTAGTTGGCGTAGACTTCAACTTAGTGCAGGAACCCTTAGCGGCTGGTGATCACTTCGATGTCAATTTTGAAGTGCAAAACATGGAAATGTTTGCCGCCGGAGCGTTTGATGTTTCTTTCTACGTTTCTACCGATAATACTATCGATACGGCGGATCAATTCCTCGGTAGTACGACAATTAATGGTTTAGCGGGTAACAGTATTGGTGCTTATACAACGGGGTTAACTTTGCCAGGAATTAATGATTCTACCTGGAAGGGTGATGGAATTTACTACATTGGCATGATCATTGATCAAGACGGAACACTTCCTGAAACTGATGAAACCAATAATTCCAATAATGGTCTATTTGTGGATTATGACAATGTGCTAATTTCCGATACAGAACTCATTGGTACCGATGACGATGATACCTTGTTTGGCACTCCCGGTGATGACATTCTCTCTGGCTTGCGCGATGATGATGATTTAGTAGGCGGTGGCGGCGATGATACCCTGTTTGGCGATCGCGGCGATGATAACCTATTTGGTGAAGCCGGAAGTGATATGCTATTTGGCGATCGCGGCGATGACTATCTCTTTGGCGGTACAGGGAATGATACCTTGTTTGGCGATCGCGGCGATGATCTGTTAATCGGCGTTGAACTCAATCTGGCAAATCCCGGTTTAGGGGAAGTGGATAGTCTTATCGGTGGCTTTGGTGCAGATGTCTTCCAACTTGGAGATGTATTCAGCGCTTATTATGATGATGCTGACGGGACAACCGACGGTTCTACCGATTACGCCCTAATTACTGATTTTGATATCAATCAAGATATCATCGAACTTCATGGCAGTGCGGCTGACTATCAACTCGCCACTGTTTCCCCCAGTTTACCATCAGGAATTGGCGTTTTCCTCCAGTCTTCTACACCATCCGGTCAAGATGAATTGATTGGTATTGTACAAGGTGAAAGCAGTCTGAGTTTGAATGATAGTTACTTTAGTTTTGTGTAACGACGATTGCTATAACCCCCCTTAATCCCCCCTTGCTAAGGGGGGAAACTCAGAAACTAAAGCCGTTCAAATTGGGAGCATGTCACCTTTGTAGGTTGGGTTGAGGAACGAAACCCAACGAGAGCAGGTTAACTTGAAGATTATGTGCAAAACTGACATGCTCCCGTTCAAATTCCCTCCCAGTTCCCTCCCAGTTCCCTCCCAGTTCCCTCTTAGTTCCCTCCCCTTATTAAGGGGAGGGTTAGGGTGGGGTTGTTTTGGGGAGGGTTAGGGTGGGGTTAATTTGGGGAGGATTAGGGTGAGGGAAAGCATCAAAATATTGCATGGTTTTGAAACTTAAGTTAACACCAATTAAGGCTTCACCCAAAGCATAGTACCTTACCAGACCAGACAGGGAAATGCTATAGCAATCAAATTTCAGCCGCTGCTCGTTCGATTAAACGACGGGCAACGGTTTGAGTACCCGTATGTTCGTAATAATTCGTTGACGTGTCTAAAAAGGCAGCCAGATAATCCAACTTATCATCCGCAATTTCCACAAATCCTTGCAGGTGATTAACCACCTTTTGGGGTGTCAATCCTTTGGCTGCAACCACACCCCCCATCCAACCTTTCACCGCATCGAAGCTTTCCCCAATAAAGTTCAGCTTTCCTTCAGAACTATCTCCCGGAATTAAGCTGCTGATTTGTTGAAAGGTGGAATTTTGCTCTAAGCGCGAGGGACTTAATCCAGAAAGCGTTGATTGTGCCACTTGAATGAAATCAGGACCTAGAGGAATCAACCCATCAATACAAATAAGTCCCGCCATCCGGATCATCGACTCACCGCTATAGTCAGCTAAAGCATTGACAAAATCCCCGATACTGTCTCCAGGAATACCGTTAATTTGACAAAACGCCACCAATTCTGCCACAACTTTTAAACACAGATCGATGGTTTGTGCCGTATCCGCTTTGGGCGTAAGTCGATTTAAAAATCCCAGAAACGAAACTCGTTCACCGAGTTTATTGGCTAAAGCTGCTGCACCCAGGGCAAAATCCGCACTATCAACGGATTGGAACAGCCAAATTGCCCGTTGATAGCCTTGGGACTTGTCGTTATAGAGCCAAAGAGCGCGTTCACTAATATCTTGAATTAATGCCGGATCATCTTCCCCTGTAACTTCCCGCACGGTATTTTCAAAGCCGACTATATTTTGCCAATCACCAGGAGCCACAAAGTCTAAGGCTTTCAAGACGGAAACGGTTAGTCCACCTTCAGGTAAATTATCCACTAATTCAATAATAGATTTACTCATGTAAAGTCTCCTATAAATCGTTTCAATGATATCTTTAATTTGTCCCCAATGACCAATGATCAATGACCAATTATAGAGAACTAACCTTTCTGTGTAATCAGTGTAACTAAGCTTTCATCCCCTACCCGAATCTGGACAATAAATCTGTGAAATCAGTGTTTTGACGAATGACCAATTTTATTTGAGTTGGGATAATCCTTGCAGGTCAAACTTTTCCAACCAAGCCTCGCGATCGCTAGGAGTAAAAGACTCGTCACGGGATTGGACTTTGACTTGGAAGCGATCGCCAACTAGAATCGCGGTTTGTGTCTTCCCCCGTTCGACAGCAGGATACCCAGCAATTGTCTTAGAACTATCCTGGAATTTCTTAGCCGCACTTGGGTTATTGGCTAAATCATTAATCGACAGCACCGCCACATCCTTGCCATCCTGTTTCAACTTGGCTTCGGCAAATCCAGTTTTCTCTTGGGCAAATATGCGCTTATAATCACCGCTAGCATCGGGGAAGAATTGATTAAATTGCCCCCCAGCCAAAGGTTCACCGGAAACCTGAGTAGGTCGCTGAGTGCTAGTTTGAGGTGCTTCGGTTGAGGGTGGGGGAGCGGTTGACGGTGCGGCACAAGCCGTTACCAGTAAAAATAGAGAGAGTGATAAAGCGGTGAGTATTTTACCGATTCTGAACATTAGGGTTAGCCTCCTCATGGTGTGTGCCGAGATTTTCTTATTTTGACATAGCGATCGCGCAAATACGTTTGCCGTTGTTGCCAGATGGCTGCGAGTCGAGAAAAGCCTTCTTTTGTGTATCGTGGAGATTCTTGCTGGATGAGTAACCAAAGGGTATTGAGGGTTTCCATGTTTGGGCAGAAACGGATTAGGGTACGACAAGCGGCAATCCACTGTTCTAGCTTGCGGTAACTAATAAAGTAACCGCCCAATCCTTCGATATGTACCCAGAGGACGTTATACCACTTTTCCCAGTTGAGGATACGCTTTGGGTTAATGTTCAGGTATTTGGCGATTTGTTGGAGGGTGATGACGAAGGTTTGGGGATTGATACGGTGGCGTAAGGGTTGCATCACTATTCGTGATTTGAGATGAGTGTCTGGTTCCCCCTTCTTAGCGACAGAAGGGGGTTTGGTTATTTTTGCTACTGATTAGTCAACCTGAATACGGCGGCTCAGGATACTCATTACCTCACCAGGATTTTGAGTCGGCTGAGGTTTACTCCATTCACTGACTTGGGCGTAGCCAAGGCGGTACAAGGTGTGAATGGTGCTACTGACGCCTTGGGGAGTGCTGATGACTAAGACTTTTAGGGGGACTCGATTGGGTTCTGATGGTGGATTGGCAGGGAGAGGGGTTTGCGGGTTGGGGGTTGGGTTGGGAAGAAACTCTTGTGTCATGATTTAACTGCTTTTTCTGTTTTGTTCCATATAAGGAACAACATCATCATACCTTAGTTTTCCATATATGGAACATTTACTCAGTTATGAGCCTCTGACACAATCTGAGGCATGGGAAAAGCAGGCAAAGCACTCAAACAGGTCTTGGAAAGTTATGGCATTACCCAAAATCGATTAGCCGTGGTAATGCAAGTGGGGCGTTCTAATGTTCACCGCTGGGTTTATGAGGTAGCAGATCCCGTCGGCGATGCCATCCTAGAAATTAGGAAGGGACTGAATACTATTAATCCAGCAGCAGCAGAAGAGTTTATTCGTTTGTATCTGGATGAGTCAGAGGAGGATGAGCAACAGTCTTAGAGAAGGTGTTTTGTTAGCATTTCGCCTTTTGCCTCTGGCACCATAGAAACCATGCGAAAAGCAGGAAAAGCGCTAAGACAGGTGTTGGAAGCCTACGGCATTAGCCAAAATAAGTTGGCGGTGTCAATGGGTATTGGGCGATCAACAATTCACCACTGGGTCAATGAGAGTCGAGATCCAGGAGGTGATGCCATTCTCGAAATTAGAAAAGGACTGAATAAGATTAATCCAGCGGCAGCCGAGGAGTTCATTAGGTTGTATCTGGATGAGTCAGATGAGAGTGAGGAATCGTTGTAGGGAACGGGCTTTGTCAAGCATTTACCCGGTTGTCAGCCTTTGACGCAATCTCAGGCATGGGAAAAGCAGGGACAGTACTAAAGCAAGTGTTGGAAGCCTATCGCATTAGCCAAAACAAGTTGGCGGTGGCGATGGGTATTGGACGTTCCAGCATCAACCGTTGGGTTAATGAAAATCGAGATCCAGGAGGTGATGCTATCCTCCAAATTAGAAAAGGACTGAATAAGATTAATCCGGCGGCAGCCGACGAGTTTATTAGGTTGTATCTGGATGAGTCAGATGAGAATGAGAATTAGTTGATTAAGAGTAGCGGCATGACTAGCAAAACAGAATTAGGCATTAAAGATTTGTTACACGATCAGCGTTTGCAAATTCTGGCTATTGCTCAAAAGCATGGAGCCTACAACGTGCGGGTGTTTGGTTCGGTGGCGCGTGGAGAAGCAACGGAAGACAGTGATATTGATTTTTTGGTTGACTATGATTTAGAGAAAATCACCCCCTGGTTTCCCGGAGGACTATTAATTGATTTGGAACAGCTACTCAATCGCAAAGTTGATATCGCTACGGTGGATATGTTGAAGGAACGCAGTCGCGATCGCATTTTGCATGAGGCTGTGATGCTATGAGGCGAGAAGCGGAACGGCTGCAAGATATTTTAGATGCAATTGCGGCAATTGAACGATATGCTGGTCAGGGTAGACAGGCGTTTGACGAACAAGAACTGATTCAGGTTTGGGTGGTTCATCATCTTCAGATTATTGGAGAAGCGGCAAATTCGTTATCTGCTGATTTGATGAATCGATATTCTGAGATGCCGTGGTCACAGATTATAGCGTTCAGAAATATTGTGGTGCATGAATATTTCCGGGTATCACTGAATTTAGTCTGGGCGATTGTGCAGAATAATCTACCGCCGTTGAAGGTAACAGTAGAAAGGATGCTACAGGAGTTGGGGGAGGCTTAAGACGATGACACAGAAGTTTACGCTAATTACTCATCTACGTAAAAAAATAAATTCAAAAGCAGAAGAGTTTATTCTGCTATATCTGGATGACTCAGATGAGACTGAGGAACAGTCATAGAGGAGAAGAGTGCGATCGCGCAGCGTTCCTTTAGAGAAATCGCGTCAGTTCAATCCATCGATTCAGCATAAGATCAATGGCACTGAAAAGCGTGCATTTTGGGATCACCGAAACTCTTGATATACCGTAGGGTGGGCACTGCCCACCGGGAACCCTACTCCTCAAGAAATCACTACCTTTAAAGTTTCCGCAGAAGCTCAAGAACGTCTCCGCACGCTGCTAGACAAAAACCGAGAAGGAACTCTCACAGAAGCTGAAGCAACAGAACTTGATTTATATGAGCAGTTAGAGCATCTGATGATTCTGCTTAAAGCCAAAGCTTATGACTTAATCGGATAAATGGCTGCTTCCTCGATTTCCCCTTCCCTACGTCAGTTCAATCAATCGATTCAGATTATCATAAAGAAAACATAGCTAATCCACTCTGGCTGTTGTCGAGTTCAAGTTACCGTGCAGAAAGTCGAGAGAAATAACCCATGCTAAATAGCCTTAAACTCAAAAATTTTGGTCCGATAGACCAGCTTCAGTGCGAACAGTTAGGCAATATTAACTTAATTATTGGTGAAAATAGCACAGGTAAAACAATATTACTCAAGGCTCTTTACACTGCCATGCGAACCTTGGAAACCTATAAACGGGGCAATGAACCGCGCAGCGCTGAAGAAATACTGGCAGACAAACTTTACTGGACATTCGAGACGGAGAAAATCGGCGAACTTGTGAGAAAAGACGCGGATGAACCTTTATCCTTCCAGATTTGCGTTGATAATCTAAAATTTGTTTATACTTTCGGCAGAGATACAACCAAGACTATTCAGAACTTAGACAATCATGTTACACCCCGCGAGAGTAACTCAATTTTTTTACCAGCCAAAGAAGTTCTTTCTCTGCACTCAATTATTTTAGAAACTCGGGAACTAGACCAAACCTTTGGCTTTGATGATACCTACCTCGACCTAGCCCGCGCCTTGCGTCAATCTCCTAAAGGTGGCAAAAATTATAGAGAATTTGCTGAATCGCGAAGAAACCTAAAAGATATCATAGACGGCAAAATTGAGTATGACGAACGATTAGGAATTTGGCACTTTAAGAAAGGCAATCAAAAGTTCTCTATTGGAGTGACTGCAGAAGGCATCAAGAAAATTTCGATTCTCGATACTTTACTCGGAAACCGCTATCTTGATCCGCAATCCGTCATTTTTATTGATAAACCAGAAGCCGCGCTGCATCCAAATGCTATTTCAAAATTATTGGACATCATCGCTATGTTAGCGAAGTGCGGAATCCAGTTTTTCATGGCAAGTCACTCTTACTTTGTGATCAAAAAATTATTTCTCATCGCTCAACAACAAAATGAAATCTCAATCAAAATCATTTCAACTAATCCTGAACAGTGGACGATTGCCGATCTAAAGGATGGTTTGCCGAGTAATCCTATCATTGATGAATCTATCCAATTTTACAAAGAAGAAGCCTTTATTACCTTTTGCTACGGCGATTGAAATCGCTGCTACACAAACAAAGTCCGCCTACGCGGACTGAATTATAACTGGAGTTACTAACCCTAATTTTTTCTAAAAAATTGGCGTTTATTGGCAACTTCTGTAGTAGTGCTAAATCACACCTTAACTCAACAACAAGGATTAATTGGCTAAGGGTTAAATGTTAATTTATGCTTTGAATAGTAAGAACTAAAATTATAAAGATTTATTCAATGACAAGATGTGATATCTCGCGACCATTAGGTGGGTTTACGGGCGATAAACGCTGCACGAGATTTGGGTAGAGGATATTCACCATAACTTCGCATTGTTTGCACCTCAAAACCGACTTGACGCAGTTGTTCGGCGATATCTGTCGCTTGGTATAATTGTTGGCGATGTACTTCCTCATCCCGTCGGTAGTATTCCCCTACCTTCCTAAACGTAATAATTCGACGGGTTAATAGTTCCTGTTCACGATCCTCCAGCTTTTCCACCAGTACCACCCAATCCTCTCCCTCTGTAAATCCCTGAGTGAGGATTCCGGGTGCAACTTGTCTGGGTTCCACAATGTCGAAAATGAAAACACCCCCAGGTTTTAGGGCGCTATAAATACGATAAAATAGCTGGAGTAGTGAAGCGCGATCGCACTTGGGATCAAACAGGTAGTTCAGGCATTCACCAATGGAGGTGACAGCATGACATGCTGGAATATCAATATTGAATAGTGACTCAACCTGAAACTCAGCTTCTGGGACTCGGGTTCGTGCTATGGCAATCATAGACTCTGAACTATCAACGCCGAAAACGTGATAATCTGCCTTCACCAGTTCTTGCGCCCATAATCCACTCCCACAACCCAAATCTACAACTAAGCCTTCTCGTATTTGGTGTTGAGCGAGGATTACCAATATACCAGGTGCAGATTTAAGGGCGTAATCCCGGAATCCGACATCGTGGATATATGCCAAGTCTTCTTTGTATCCCTTTTCCATATCCGCTAACTCCGCCTCTACAAAACGATACCCAACCCTCTTTTTTATAGACCAAGGGCGGGTTTTGTTGAAAGGTTATCGGTAAATATCCTAAATTAAACGGCTAAACCCGCCCCTACAACTAGCGGATTACGTCTTTCGGGTTGCACTAACCGACGTTCTCGATTAGGGTAGGGATTTCATTGCCGATTCAATCAGAACCGCTAAATCGATCCATTAATTTTTGTTACGATAAACTCGGATGGAGAGTCAGAGGCGTACCTAAAACGTCTGGTAGCTCGATCTCCCTGCTGTAATCTGCTTGAGACATTACCCCCATGCTGAGACTAGAACACATTAGTAAAATTTATCCCACTGGCGAAGTTCTCAAGGATGTCAACTGGGAAGTCAAACCAGGCGATCGCATTGGCTTGGTTGGCGTGAATGGTGCGGGTAAATCCACTCAACTCAAGATTATTGCGGGGGAGATAGAACCCACGACGGGGGAAGTGATCCGCCCTGCGAGTCTCCACATCGCTTACCTCACCCAGGAATTTGAAGTTGATCCCAGTCGCACGGTACGCGAAGAGTTTTGGACGGTATTTACGGAAGCGAATCAGGTACAGCATAATCTGGCGCAGGTGCAACGGGAGATGGAAACCGCTGATCCCGATCAACTCGATCGCCTGATCCACAAGCTGGATAAATTGCAGCGTCAGTTTGAAGCCCTGGATGGGTACAGCCTGGAAGCCCAAATCGAGAAGATCTTACCGGAAATGGGATTTGCTCCCGAAGATGGCGATCGCTTAGTCAGTGCGTTCAGCGGCGGTTGGCAAATGCGGATGAGTTTGGGCAAAATCCTACTGCAAAATCCTGACATCCTCCTATTGGATGAACCGACAAACCACATTGATTTAGAAACCATCGAATGGTTAGAAAATTACCTGAAAGGATTAAAAACCCCCATAGTGATTGTCTCCCATGACCGGGAATTTCTGGATCGCCTCTGTACCCAGATTGTGGAAACTGAACGTGGCGTCTCTACTACCTACCTGGGTAATTATTCGGCGTACTTGCAGCAAAAAGCTGAGATGCAAGAATCCCAACTCAGCTCCTATGAGCGTCAACAAAAAGAACTGGAAAAGCAGCAAGCCTTTGTTGAACGGTTCCGCGCTAGTGCAACCCGCAGCACCCAAGCAAAAAGCCGTGAGAAACAACTAGAAAAAGTTGAGCGCGTTGAAGCACCAACAGGTAGCCTAAAAAGCTTACATTTTCGCTTTCCACCAGCCCCCAGAAGTGGTCGTGAGGTGGTCAATATTAAGGACTTGGTGCATACCTACGACGACAAAATTCTCTTCCTCGGTGCAGAGTTGCTAGTTGAACGAGGCGATCGCATCGCTTTCTTGGGACCGAATGGATCAGGGAAATCCACGCTATTACACCTGATGATGGGGATGGAAAACGCCACCGAAGGGATTGTGGAACTGGGTAAGCATAATGTGATCCCCGGCTATTTTGAGCAAAATCAAGCTGAAGCGTTGGAATTAACCAAAACCGTCATGGAAACCATCCATGATGAGGTTCCCGATTGGAAAAATGAAGAGGTTCGCACCTTATTAGGGCGATTTCTCTTCAGTGGTGAAACCGTCTTCAAACAAGTCGCATCCCTGAGTGGGGGGGAAAAAGCGCGTCTGGCGTTAGCCAAAATGCTGCTGCGTCCGGCGAATTTACTCCTATTGGATGAGCCAACTAATCACCTAGATATTCCCGCCAAAGAAATGTTAGAGGAAGCCCTCCAGCATTATGACGGCACCGTGATTATTGTCTCTCACGACCGTTATTTTATTTCCCAAGTGGCGACGAAAATTGTGGAAATTCGTGATGGAGAGTTCCGCACTTATCTGGGGGATTATCACTACTACCTCGATAAAATAGCCGAGGAGAAAGAACAGGCACGATTAGCCGCGATCGCTGCTGAAAAAGCCGCCAAGAAAGCTGAGAAAGCGGCTAAGAAAAAAGCCGCCGCCAAACGTCGATAAAAAGTCAGTCCTCAACTAAAGTTGGGGCTAAAAGCTTAAACCCGTTGAAACGGGTTCACAGAATTCTGACTTTTCACGGTATGGGGTGTCTCTGTAGGGGCGGGTTTATGATTCCTGAGAAAGAAAATAGACCGAAGAAGCCACTAAATTTTCCGGCAAAATGGCTAAAAAGTCAAAAGAAAGGCAAAAATTAGCCATCAAATCAAGAAACTAATGATATCATGGCGGTGAAATTAGTGTAGGAATAAAGAGCAATACTATGATGCAAGCACCTGTATCTCCTGTGGTGCTAGTCATCTTGGACGGCTGGGGCTATCGTGAGGCAAGGGATGGAAATGCCATTGCCATTGCTAAAACCCCTGTGATGGATAGCCTGTTGACGGCTTATCCCAGTACAACTATTCGCACCTCTGGTAAAGACGTTGGTCTACCAGAGGGTCAAATGGGTAACTCGGAAGTGGGTCACCTGAATATCGGTGCTGGGCGTGTCGTCCCCCAAGAACTAGTTCGCATCTCAGATGCTGTGGAAGATGGTTCGATCAGGGAGAATGCAGCCCTGCAGAAATTGAGCCAAGAACTGAAACATCAAGGGGGGAAGTTACACCTAATCGGCTTATGTTCGGATGGTGGTGTCCATTCCCACATCAACCATCTGCTGGGATTACTTGATTTTGCTAAATCCCAAGGCTTCTCTGATGTTTGTGTTCACGCCATTATGGATGGTCGTGATACCAACCCCAACTCCGGGATCAGCTATATTCAGACGATTCAAGAGCATATTGACACAATTGGCATTGGACGCATTGCCACGATTAGTGGTCGCTACTATGCCATGGATCGCGATCATCGCTGGGATCGCACCCAAAAAGCTTACGATATGCTCACCCAGGATGGTAATGGGGATGGTCGGAGTGCGGTTGAGGTGATGCAAGCGTCTTATCAGGCGGACATTACTGACGAGTTTATTCTACCCACTCGGATGACATCCGGTGCAGTGGAACCCGGCGATGGGATAATCTTCTTTAACTTCCGTCCTGATCGCGCCAGACAATTGACCCAAGCTTTGACTGATCCGGAATTTGACGGATTTGAACGGGAACTGATTAAACCCCTAGCGTTTGTCACGTTTACCCAGTATGATCCCAGCTTCCCGGTTTTAGTGGCATTTGAGCCGCAGAACTTGAATAATATTCTCGGCGAAGTCGTTTCCCGGAATGGGTTGCGCCAATTTCGCACGGCTGAAACCGAAAAGTACGCCCATGTCACCTACTTTTTTAATGGCGGTTTAGAATTACCCTTTGAAGGAGAGGATCGGGAACTGGTTCCCAGTCCGATGGTGCCAACTTATGATCGCGCCCCGGCGATGTCCGCTGTCGATGTGACAGATGTGGCGGTAAAGGCAATTAGCAAAATGATTTACTCCTTGGTGGTGATCAACTACGCCAACCCGGATATGGTGGGACATACGGGAAATACCGACGCCTGTGTGCAAGCGATTGAAACGGTGGATCACTGCTTGGGATGCTTGGTTGAGAGTATCAACAAAGTTGGCGGAACCGCAATCATTATCGCCGATCACGGGAATGCGGAATACATGCGAGATGAACAAGGGAATGCTTGGACAGCGCACACAACCAATCCTGTACCCTTTATTC
>CAZNNK010000006.1:0-24907 GCA_964574085.1 uncultured Coleofasciculus sp. | reverse complement strand
GCATACGAGATCTAGTACGGTCTCGTGGGCTCGGAGTTGTGTATAAGAGCCAGGTGTGAAACAGGTTGATCGCTTCTTCCAAACGCTAGAGTCGTCAAAGGAGGAGCGATCGCACTCCAGAGAATGTCTTAACCTGCTTTAGTAACGGCTATCAGGGAAAATGTATCATTGCTCCCCCAGCTTCCCCAGCTTTCTACCCCACCCCAAGACTTATTCAGCAACCCCTACTTATCGTCCCCATTCAAAAATAGCCGCCCCCCAGGTTAATCCTGCACCAAAACCGGAACTGGCAATAATATCACCGGGTTGAATTTTCCTTGATCGCACGGCTTCATCGAGAATTAAGGGAATCGATGCGGCAGACGTATTCCCATACTGACTCAAATTACTCAAAACCTTATGGCTGGGAATCTTCAACCGTTGAGCCACGGCATCCAGAATCCGTTGATTGGCTTGGTGCAATAGCAGCCAGTCTACATCCTCTGCGGTCAGATTTGCCTGAAATAGGGCTTTCTCAATCACTTCTGGCACCTTTTGCACGGCAAATCGATAGACTTCTTTACCGTTCATGGTAATGGCGGCAAAATTCCCTTTACCGACCTCAATGTCCTTGACAAGTTCCTGGGTTTGTGGCTCATAAGCCAACTGTAAACATTTATTCTGACTGCCATCACTGCGAATCTGGAATCCCAACAAGCGATCGCGTGAATCTGCCTGTACCATCACAGCCCCCGCGCCATCCCCAAATAACACACAGGTGCCGCGATCGGACCAATCCACCCAGCGCGACAACATATCCGCGCCAATTAATAAAATATTCTGATAAACGCCAGTCCGAATAAACTGAGCAGCCGTTACTAAACCAAACACAAAACCCGAACACGCCGCCGTGATGTCAAACGCCACGGCATTGGATGCGCCGAGTAACGCCTGAATTTGACTCGCCGTACCAAACAGATCATCCGGTGTAGACGTTGCCAGGATAATTAGCTGTACCTGATCCGGCGCAACTCCCGCCATGGCGATCGCCCGTTTTGCCGCTTCAGCCGCTAACCCACTCAAACTAGCTTGAGCATCCGCTAGACACCGTTGACGAATTCCTGTGCGGGTAGTAATCCACTCATCTGATGTCTCAACCATCTGGCTGAGTTGATGGTTATCCAAAACACCATCGGGTGTCGCCGAACCACTCCCGGTAATCGCAATCCCTGTGCCTAGTTGATTCAAAATGATTCTCCATCAAAGAAACCGCCAATTCACTCTCCGCCCCAGATCGCACCACGCTAACCTTTTGTATCCTCTGAAGGCTTCACCTCAGATGGCTGATTAGTCCCATCTAACGGTTCACTCCCCCCACTCCTAGTTGCCGATTGTTTCGCCGCTTTGATCTCAGTAGACTGAATACGCTCCAGCACCTGATTATCAATCGCTTCTTTTGCCAAGCGAATCGCATTAAAAATAGACGGTGCTTGGGAACTGCCATGGCTAATAATACAGACTCCAGCCACCCCCAAGAGCAACCCACCGCCATGTTCAGCATGATCGATACGTTGCTTAATCCGCTTCAGATTCGGCTTGAGAATCGCCGTCCCCAGTTGACCATGTAAGCCTTGGGGCAATTCCTCCCGCAGAATTTGCAAGACAATCTCTCCCACCGCTTCAGCAAACTTGAGTAAAACGTTACCCACAAAGCCATCACAGACAATCACATCAAACTGCCCTGAGAGTACATCTCTCCCTTCCGCATTACCCAAAAAAGCGACTCTGGGATTTGTCTGGAGCAGTTGATGAGTCCGAACCGCTAAATCATTGCCCTTACAATCTTCTTCCCCGATATTGAGCAACCCGACTTTGGGTTCGGGTATTCCCAGCACGTATTGGCTGTATACCGTCCCCATCACTGCAAATTGTTCCAGATACTTGGGACGACAATCCACATTCGCGCCCACATCGAGGATGATCACTGGCTTTCCAGCAATGAGGGTGGGGAACATCGCGCCAATCGCTGGGCGATCAATACCCTTAAGCCGTCCCAAACGCAGTAATGCCGCCGCCATAGCGGCACCCGAATGCCCTGCCGACACCACAGCTTGTGCCTGCTTGGTTTTGACTAAATCCATCGCCACGTTGATTGACGCCTTGGGTTTGCGTTTAATCGCCACCAAGGGTTCCTCTTCCATGGAAACTACGTCTTCCGCCGGGGCTATTTCTAGCTGGCGTGGACTGCTGTGGTCTTTTAGGGACGCTTCAATAGCTTGAGGATCGCCAACTAATATAACCTCTACGCCCAACTCTTCTTGGGCGCGGATAGCTCCAGCCACAATTTCTGAGGGAGCGTGATCCCCTCCCATCGCGTCGATTGCGATCCGTTCGCGAGATGCCATTGCTCAAAGAGATAGAAACCTTAAAGATTTTAACAGAAGCCGTTGATTGAGTAATCCTGTTTTAGCGTATTTGGCGATATAGCACTACGAGGTACGGAAAGGACATAAGTTAATCCCAACAGGGAACAGGAAGGAACACTAAAGAATATCCTAACCTGTCAAGATAGCTGCTATAAGCCCTACACCTCGTCTCAGGAGTGCTGATCCAAGAGAAAAACCCGTGAAGAAACCTTTTCATCGGTGCCATCCACTGCGTACAATAATGCACCGTGGAGGAGAAACGGAATGTTACAACGAATTGGTGCTGGATTAATTGCTTCATCGATCGCCGCGTTATTGGTCAAGATTGTGGGGATGCAGGCTGCCACGTTAGATTTGGATCAGGTAGAGACTGTCCAATCCTTGGCATGGCAAAAAACCGCCTTATTTACTCTACCCAAGCCTGACCCGAACGCTGAAGCGACGATTCATCAATATCTCCAAGACCTAAGAACCAAGGGTTCACTCGCCGACCATCAAGGAATCTGGATACAATCCGGGCTGAATGTTCTGGCAGAACATCAGGGTAAAGTTCCCCGCCCTGCGGCTTCATTGACTAAAATCGCTACCACATTAGTGGTGTTAAGTCAATGGCAACCTGATTATGAGTTTGAAACCCAAGTGGGTGCCACAGGTGATATCCGCGATGGCGTATTAGAGGGAGATTTAGTGATTAGAGGCGGTGGTGATCCCCTGTTTGTGTGGGAAGAAGCGATCGCCCTCGGGAACAGTCTCAATCGGCTTGGGATTCGCCGCATTAAAGGAAATTTAGTCATTGCAGGCAAATTTCATCTAAACTACGAAGAAAATCCGACGCGATCAGGGGAGCTACTAAAGAGAGGATTAAATGCCAAAACCTGGTCTCGTTCTGTGATTCGTCACCATGGCAGAATGTCTCCCGGAACTCCCAAACCTGAACTGGTGATTAGCGGTCAAGTCAAAACGGTGAAACGTCCGCCTGACGACACTAGGATACTATTACGTCACCAGTCCCTACCCTTGACGGAAATTCTGCGAGAAATGAACATCTACAGTAACAATGGCATGGCTCAGATTTTAGCTGATGCTGTGGGTGGGGCTGATGTGGTTGCCAAAGAAGCCGCCAAGTTAGCCAATGTCCCGGAAGCGGAAATTCAACTGATTAATGGATCAGGGTTAGGAACAGACAACCAAATCTCTCCCCGTGCAGCGACAGCCATGCTAATCGCCCTGGAAAAATTATTAATCCCCCATAACTTAGGTGTAATTGACGTATTTCCCCTAGCAGGACGGGATAAAAACGGGACAATCTATGCTCGCAATCTGCCAGAAGGAACCGCGATGAAAACCGGAACCCTACGCCAGGTGAGTGCTTTAGCCGGGGTAATGCCAACCCGCGATCGCGATCGGGTTTGGTTTGCGATTATTAATGGAGGCAATAACGTCTGGGAATTTCGCCAACAGCAAGACCAACTGTTGGACAAGCTTACCCAAAATTGGGGCAATCAACCTAGTCTAAATCCGAAAACTGCTCTCTCCCGTTCCCGACTGGGTGATCCCAAGCGCAATAAAGTTGTTGCCAATTAAGATAAGATCAATGGCACTGAAAATTTGCCCTGTTGGAGCGCTAACACCCTTGAGCAGTAGGTGGACACAATAACGGTGGAGTTCGTCATTTGTTTATGTCCATTGTCCCTGAAAGGGTGACAGACTTTATCTTTGCTTCAGTAATTCTGGATCGATTAGTGCGATTCGAGCAAGGTTTGAGGTAGAGTCTGGGTAGAACAATATTGCTCTACAATGAAAACGAGCTATCCCTTATGGGCTTTTATTGATGACCACTACAGCCGTTTCCAGATATGTAACTCGCAATCCAGAGATTTTAAGCGGTGAACCCATTATCACCGGGACTCGCATATCGGTACGAGTCATCGTCGGCTTATGGCGATTGGGGACTCCTCCTGAAGAAATTCCGACACAGTATCCTCAGCTTACCCTGGCTCAAGTTTTTGATGCCCTGAGTTTTTATTTGGATAACCAGGCTGAAATCAATGAGTATATTGAGCAAAACCACGTCCCTGATGACTTGATTCATCCCGCAGTTCGCCAAGCGTTGAAAGGGGAATGAAAATCTTTGCGTCACTCTACACTGATGAGGATATTGCTAATTTAGTTGCCACTCTTCTACGAGCTAGAGGTCTGGATGTCCTCACAACGATTGGATCATTATTCATCATTGAGATAACTTTATGTCAACTGATGCTCCCACCATTCTCGCCCTCGACTTTGATGGCGTTATCTGTGATGGACTTCTGGAATATTTCCAAACCGCTTGGCGTACCTACTGCAAAATTTGGCAACCGGAAAACACAACACCCCCACCAGACTTAGCTGATAAATTTTACCGCTTGCGACCTGTGATTGAAACGGGGTGGGAAATGCCTGTTTTACTACGAGCATTACTTTTAGGCGTTTCCGAATCCCAGATTTTGCAAGATTGGTCAACCGTTTTACAGCAATGTATTGACTCCGAAAACTTGCAGCCAAGCGACTTGGGTCAACAAGTCGATAAAATTCGCGATGAATGGATTACTAGCGATTTAGAAAGTTGGTTGGCGCTACACCGCTTTTATCCTGGAGTTATTCAGCGCCTACAGCAAATAGTAGACACACCAACGCAGGTCTTTATTGTCACCACTAAAGAAGGACGCTTTGCCAAACAGTTATTACAACAACAAGGTATCGAACTATCAGAGGATAGAATTATCGGTAAAGAAATTAAACGTCCCAAACACCAAACTCTACGAGAACTAATCAATGAATTTACGGGTAACTTTGGCAGTCTCTGGTTTGTAGAAGATCGGTTAAAGACCCTACTCTTAGTGGAACAGCAATCAGACTTGGCTCAGGTGAGACTGTATTTAGCAGATTGGGGCTATAATACGGCAGCGCACCGAGACGAGGCTCGCAATTATCCAAGAATTCAGTTATTGTCTCTGTCTGAGTTTGCTCAGGATTTCTCGGCTTGGTCTAACTAGAGTTCAGATAATGTATACACGCACGATCAAACTGGACTGTTCAGCTATTTGCAATGTATTATTAATTTATCCGATCTTGCACCAGAATCTATTAATGATCAATCTGAAGATATTGAAATTAAGCGTTTAGATGATATTTGGGAATCACAAGGTTTTCCAAATGTAGGTTTTTGTAAGATAGACGTTGAAGGTTCTGAACCTTTAGTGCTTAAAGGAGGTTCAAGGTTTTTTAATGAAGTTCGTCCGATTGTTTGTTGTGAAATCAACAAATTTAAACTCAAAAAAATGAATCAAAAACCAGAAAATATATTTGATATGTTTCAATCATGGGATTATATTTCGTTGAAGTGGAATCCTGTGGAAAGAGACTTTATTCAATTTGACAACTTTAAGGATATTCAACAAGTTTATGAAGATATAGTGTTTATTCCTAATGGAAAAAGTTGCTAATTTAAAATATAGCAACCGCTATAGCGGTTAGAACAGATTATTTAGTAGAGACGTTCCGCCGGAACGTCTCTACAACAGCTTGTTTGTCCTAATCGATGTGTCTACTGCTATAAATCAATTATTCAAGCGAAAAATGGCTCTCAAATTATCCCATCTCATCACAAAATTGCTTTTGGCTGCTTAACATAGTTCTTACCTTGATATTGTTAATCTGAGCATAGTGAATGAGTCGCATTCAGGTAAGTACCTCTTCATAAATTTCGACGATTTTTTGTGCTTTGTTTTTCCATTCAAATTCGCTGGATCTTTCAATCGCTTTGGCTGACATCTTTTCACGTAACTGTTCATTTTTAACCAAAAGTTCTATTTTATTTGTTAATTCTTGTGTCAGATATTCTCTAGAAATCGGTTCAATTTTAAACCCGGCTTCTTCTGTCACATAGTCAACAACACCCCCAGTATTCGCAACAATACAGGGGAGTCCGCAAGCCATTGCTTCTAAGACTACGGCTCCACCAGATTCTCGGATAGAAGGAAAGCAAAAAACATCAGCTTTACGATAATACTCTAGAATTTCTACTTGGGGAATTTTACCGACAAAATTGATAATATCGTCTAAATTCCGAGTCTGTGCCATTTGTTCTAAATGGCTTCGCTCTTGTCCATCCCCCACAATGGTTAATTGAATGTTATTTTTAATGGTTTCATTCAATCGACTAACAGCCTCAATAAGAATATCAGGACACTTAAAGGCTACTAATCTTCCCACAAATAACAAATTGACTTTGCTATCTTTTATTATTTTTGCTTGATCAGCCAAGAAACGGCTAGATACTCCGTTTTCTGAAAGCAAACACATCTTACTATCGGTGAACTTAAAAAAGGCTTGCAATTTATTTAAGGTATAGCTTGAGCCGACTAATATCTTTTTAGCTTGCTTGTACGTTTCGAGATAGCCAGGAATGATAAATTTGGCTAGATCTGGCAAAATGCTTAAATTTAAATATTTTTTTATCGCTATTTCCTCAAACCATTCTGGGAATGGCACACCTCCATTGACGGGTCCCAAAATAAAAGGTGTATCCTTGCAGGCTTTGACTATTTTAACAGGATACCTGGTATGTATAGGCGTTATGGCGTGAACAATATCATAATCCCCGCGAAGAACTGACTGTTTAAATTGTTGATAAACTTGGTTGTTAAAATCTTCGTAATCGGGATAACGTAGAGCAACGCCAAGAGGTCTTCTTATCGCTTCATTTTTTAAGCTTGATGAAATTATTTTTCTTAATTTTCGTGTTTTTGATGAATTTATTTTTGATATATAAACAACATTTGTAGTATATCCATTCACCTCTAAAGCTTTACGATTAAAATCTCTCGTAACTAGAGTCACTTCTGCTAATTTATGAATTGCTTGAAAGAAATTGAAGCCAATTAAAGGGGTAGAACTCATTTTAGGGTTGCAGAGTTCTATAATCAACAAAACTTTCAAGCGTTTTTTACTCATCTTTCATCGATTATTACAACTCTTAAAAACAAGTGAAATTCCCTCGACCTGAGAACATAGTCTAGTTCTGTTCTCTAGGCAAGGGATACACTTAATTTTTGGTCAATTATTCAGTAACTTCATTCCCATCAAAACCTTATCCTTAAGCGTCTTTTGCGACACGCAGGTAATTAAACAAAGTTGACCACAATCCAATGTCTGCTGGCGAATCTCTTTGGCTTTTTCCCCATACCAGATTTCTTTAGCACTCTGGTACTTCACATTACCAATAACCGGATAATCATTACAGAGTTTCACATTCCCATCCGTTTCAATCCAGAAATTGCGAAGTCCGACTCGACAGGGACGAACGGATTCGGGAGCCTTTTCTTCACGGAAATGCGGTAAGAAAAGTCGCAGAACATCATCACCCGTCATAATGGGCGCTTCGTTTTGCTTCATTTCAATTAGGCGCTCAATGACCTGGGCAAAATCGTCATAGTCTTCGGCTTTGAGCCACAGTTCATTATAGGTTTCGGGTGTCCAGAGATTAACGGGTTGAAAATTAACAGCAGTAGCACCAATCTGTTGCGCCCATTCTACCAGTTCAGGCATTAAGCGGAAATTAAGGCGATTTAATGTCGGTTTGACAATAATCGGGAAGGTTATCCCTTGTTTGTCCTGTTCCTGACGTAGATACTTAATGCCGTTAGAAAGCTTAGCAAATAAACCGGGATAACCACGCAGGTAATCATGCAATTCTGCATTGGGCGCATCCACTGACATATTTACATTGAAGGGACGCGCGGCTACAGTTTTGGCAGCATTTTCCTGGGTCATGCATGAGCCATTTGTGGTCACACCGCAGTGAATACCATTGCTATTGGCAAACGCCAGTAAGTCGAGAAACCCTTTTTTAATATAAGGTTCACCGCCACTAAAGTTGATGGAATACTCACCCACAAAGTCTTTTATGCTGAGGAGGGTGCTTTTCCATTCCTCAATCGTCATTTCCTCTTTGTTTTCAGGGAGTCGCCAATACTCACACTGACGACACTTCGCATTACAACGTTCATTGATAATCCCATAAAACGTAACTGGCTTTGTCCAATCTAATCCAGTTTGAATCCGCAGGGATTCGGCTACGGCATTTTCAGCATGTTTTACACCGAGTTTGGAAAGGGTTACAACATCCATAATGCACCTCTTCGGTACTATTTGTTTATAAACTTTATGCCAACGGCATCCAATTTCCTTTTTCTTTAAATATCCTTAGTCAATGGAAAAGATTTTTAGCTTATTCCACACACAGCTTTGAGCTAAATTAAGTCCCAGTTATCCAGCTTTTTCAATCGGGATTTAACAATGCTCTCATGAGAGCTAATTGGATTGTCTTGACTTTAAAACGTCTACCGCGATAAATTCAAGCTTATTTTATTTAACTTAATATTTAGGACTTAAATATTACAATCTATGCATGAAGGAAGTCACAAACTGTAAAATTGATTACAATATTTTACCAAAAAGTCAGGATTTGCCTGGTTGAAGCAATAGTTCTAATTATTATTACGGAAATCGTTAAAAAAGATAAAATAATGATACATATCCGGCATGGAGTACTATATTTTCATGCTCGACCTCACCAAACTCGCGAAACAAATCCCTGGAATTAGCCAGCATCTCAAAGGGGAGGCGCTAGCAAGTCGCCAACGCTGGGAATTGGCGCAAAAGCTGCTGCTGGAAACCAAAACCCGACAGGATGAGTTAATTCAATCCCACCAGCAATGGCGCGATCGCATAACGTTTACGGCGGCTGTTCCCGTCGAACCCCTGGATACTCACCTTGATCTGGACTCCCCTCCTGAAAGCCACACGGTTTTCGCTACCGATGGGTCTCAAATTTCCCCCTCCCATCACGAAATCGCCTATTGTTATTTAATTAACGTCGGTCGGGTGATGTTGCACTATGGACAAAGTTTACACCCGCTGTTAGATAGCCTACCCGAAGTCTTTTACCGACCCGAAGATTTATACATATCCCGCCAATGGGGGATTCGTACCGAAGAATGGATGGGGTATCGTCGCACTGTGTCGGAGGTGTCGATATTGGCAGACATGGCGTGTCGCTGGGTCAATCCGCCCGGTTCTCACTTTAATATTCCCAATCTGGCGATGGTGGATGGATCACTGATTTACTGGTTTCTGGAGTCCTTACCCACAGAAGCCCGCGATCGCATCCTACCCCCGATTCTCGCCGCTTGGGATCAGTTGCGATCGGTAAATGTACCCCTGATGGGTTATTTGAGTGCGTCTCGCAGCAGCGAAGCCCTGCATTTTCTCCGCTTACAAGCTTGTGCGTATGACACCCCCAACTGTCTCAGCCATTGCGCCTCGGTTACCGATAAATTGCCTTGTCAGGTAGTTGAACCCTTACGTGATACGATGCTCTGGTCGAGTTTACTGCAACCCGGACAACGTAGTCCCTTATTTCGCAGTTCGGTACGAATTTTGGATCTCTATGATCATCACCGGATTTACTTCTGCTATGTTCACGTTGGTACAGAAATTGCCCGCGTGGACATCCCAGAATGGGTAGCACAGGATACAACATTATTCAATCAAGCCCTTAGTTTAATGCTGGCACAGGTTTACAAAGGCTATGGCTATCCCATTGCTATTGCAGAAGCCCATAATCAGGCTGTTGTCCGAGGTGGCGATCGCGCCCGCTTTTTTGCCTTATTAGAACATCAGATGATTCGTGCTGGATTACAAAATGTGGGAATATCCTACAAAGAAGCCCGCAAGCGTGGCAGTATTTCTTAACCGGGAGAAAATTTGTGTAGGGGCGGGTTTCATTATTATCCTGTCTCGCCTCCCCCAAATGTGACTAAACCCACCCCGATCAAGTGTTAAGAGGGAGAATAATTCTACAAATATAGCACTACGCAGACACGTTAGGACAAATGAAGGTACTCAAACCTTTACCAATCAATCTTTTCCCTTCTGCCTTCTGCCTTCTGCCTCCTGCCTTCTGCTATAACGAATGACCAATAACAATTAAAGGAACGATCAAACTATGTTAGTCCGCATGCTGTCTACTCAAGATACAATTCTTAAACAAGAACCCATTCAATCCAGTTTACTACCAAGCTATAAACTTCAGCCGATTCCGGCTAGCACATTATTAGTTCTACAATCCTACGCGCCCCCCGATCTAACCCGACATATTCGGATCAGTTTCCAGGATATTGGCTTTCAGGGCAGAAGTTTAAACTGGTATGCGTTTATCGATCATGTTCAAATCACCAAAGAACCCCTGAGACCAGCCGAAACGGTGGCACAGATGCTATCGAAGCAAATCGAAAAAGATGTTGTAAAAATGATGGTTTACCGAAAAACGTTGCCACCGGAAGGGGGGTTACTCAAAATTGTATTTAATGTGGATACTGTAATTAAGCGTGCCCCGGTTCAATCGATGTATTTAAGTCCCAATGCCCTGCAACCGATTCCCGCCGGGACTGAGCTGGTGCTATTAACCGATAAGCCTGATGCTTATAATATGATATCATTACCAATCGAAGATTCTCACCTAAAATTTACTCTCAAGGATGTTGAATTTAAAGGCTTCAATCAAGATTGGTATGCCTTTGTTAAACATGTTGGATTGCAATTAGTGGGTTAACCTCGGACTATAACCAAGCCCAATTTAAAGCAGGCAAAAGGAGAATCGACCCAAATGGCAACATCAACCATTGTTTCAAATGACTCCAAACTCCTCTCATTAGATGATTGGATACACAATCCCCCTGAACGTACCGAATGGGTAGATGGAAACTTCGTGGAGAAAACGGGGATGACAGCCAAGCATGGTCGTACTCAAGCCAGACTCGCTACCTATTGGACAAATTACAAAAACTCCAATAACCAAGGTGGGGAAGTTTATACAGAAACACCTTGTCGAACAGTGGGACGAGGACGTTCTCCTGATGTTTCCTACCTAACACCCGAACTACTCACTCAATTGCCCGATTTTACTGTACTTCCCCAGAGTTTTCCCCTGATTGCTGAGATTATCTCTCCCACAGATAATGCCGAAGACGTCTTTGGCAAGGTCAATGAATATCTCCAATCCGGTTGTCAGGAAGTCTGGTTAGTATTACCGGAGAGTCAGTGGATTGTTGTGATTACTCAGCAGCAACGACTTTTATTCACGAAAGGGGACGTCGTGAGGACTCATAAGATCTTAAAAGGGTTTAGCGTAGCTGTTGATGAATTATTGGCTTGAAATAGCACGAGTTCCAAACTTCTATCACACCTGTAGCCCTAAATAATTACTTTGGCAATCATTAAAACCCCCTGATCGGATCGCAGATAGGGAACAGACGCGCCCTTAAATCCGGTAATAAAGGGCTTGTGATGCAACTGCCAATAGCTAGGACTCATATCATGGGCGATCGCTTTTAAAGCTCTAAGTTCTTCCACCAGTTCTGTGGCGAGTTCGTTAATCCGATTGGCATGATCATAAGCCTGTTGAGTGGCGATCTCCACCTCATCGGCTAAGGTTAAGGGTTGCTTGGGTTTGACTAGAGGCTGTAGCTGTTGCTGTTTTTGCTCCAACTGCGCCTGCAACGCCGCGATCGCATTATCAATTCCCTGGACTTCGGCATAAACCTCTGCGGCTACCCTAGCTTGATGACGATAAGCCGCCGCGATCGCTTCGGGTGAATTATTCTCAGGTTGCACCTCCTGATTGGTTAGGGCATCCCGTTCGTGGCGTAGTGCGTCGAGTTGGGAGCGAATTGCCTCAATTTCTGCTTGTATCTGATCCATAGATACTTTTTTCTTGGTGCGGGTTTACTACCGATATAATTTTGCTAACTTATGCTAACAATGCACTCTAAAAGACAAGCTCTCAGAGAGGGGATATCTCCCAAAGCTCGTAGGAAAATCCCACGGGCGCCGTTAATGTCCCTGTCCATCCGAAATCCATCACCACCAACAATGACTTTTTTCCCACCAAGATTATAAATGATTTCACCTGTCCAGCTTACGGTTTTGCTGGTGTAGGCTTGATTACAATCAAGTACGACTTTGCCCGTCTCAAACGCTTTGTGCTTCAAAAACCTCTCAAAGCGGTAATGTGCCCAGGACAGCATTTGTCTAAACACATAGGTAAGGGCACGGCGATGCCGTGCCCCTACTCATTTCGTAAATGCAAGTTGACCTGATAATCTGGAGAGCCAACTTATTCAACTATACCCAGCAAAGGTTGGGCTTTGGCTTTGGGTAGGGATGGTGCGTTGAATTTACCAGAATACAGGTTTGTCCGTTCTTGTGCAATGACTGGCAGAGCTTCACGCACTTGAGCCGTTACCGCCACGGTTTTGACATCATAGGTTTGGGTAGCAACCTTGGGATATAAACCAATGCCGACAATGGGGATTAACAAACACAGGGCGACAAAGATTTCCCGTGGGTTGGCATCCGCGAAATAGTTATCCATGGAGAACTCCATCTTAGCTGTGCCGTAGAACACCTGACGCAGCATGGAGAGTAGATAGATGGGAGTGAGGATTAATCCCACGGCGGCTAACAGCACCATAACCACTTTAAAGGATGAGCTGTAGGCATCGCTAGTAGACATGCCGAGGAAGATAGACAATTCTCCCACAAACCCACTCATCCCCGGTAATGCCAGAGACGCCATCGCACCAGCGGTAAATAGGGCAAATACCTTAGGCATTTGTTTTGCCATACCCCCCATATTTTCCATTGCCAGAGTATGGGTGCGATCATAGGTGACACCTGACAGGAAGAATAACGCGGCGGCAATTAATCCGTGGGAGAGCATTTGCAGCATTGCGCCATTCGTACCTAATGCGGTAAAGGAAGCAATCCCAACCAGGACAAATCCCATGTGGGAAATGGAAGAATAAGCCAAGCGCCGTTTCAGGTTATCTTGAGCAAAGGCAGTCAACGCCCCATAGATAATATTGACGACACCTAAAACAGCCAGTACCGGGGCAAAGCGAATATGGGCATCAGGCAACATTTCCATATTCATCCGGATCAATCCGTAACCCCCCATCTTCAGCAACACACCCGCTAAAATCATTGAAACAGGGGCAGAGGCTTGAGAGTGAGCATCGGGTAACCAGGTATGTAAGGGGAAAATCGGTAATTTTACGCCGTAAGCAATTAAGAACCCTGCATAGACCGCCAATTCCATCGCCATGGGGTAATGCTTCTGGGCTAACTGTTGCATATCAAAGGTAACGGTGTCGCCATAGAATGCCATAGCTAATGCCGCTACCAGAATGAAGATAGAACCTGCGGCGGTATATAGAATAAACTTGGTTGCGGCATAGAGGCGCTTTTCTCCACCCCAGATGGAAATCAGCAGATACACCGGAATCAGTTCGAGTTCCCACATTAAGAAGAATAATAGTAAGTCCTGTGCTGCGAAGACGCCAATCTGGGCGCTATACATCACCAGCATCAAGGCATAAAACAGACGAGGCTTACGGTTAACTTTCCAAGATGCCAGGATAGCCAGGGTGGTGACTAAGCCTGATAGCACAATTAGGGGCATTGAGAGTCCATCGACGCCAACTGACCAGTTTAAGCCCAATTGGGGAATCCAGGAATAGGTTTCTTGGAGTTGGAACTGAGAGTTTTGTAAATCGTAGTGACGCCAAAAGGCATGGATGGTGAGGAGGAAGTTTGCCATGCCAACCCCTAGGGCATACCAGCGGACGGTTTTACCTTCTTTGTCAGGGATTAGGGGAATCGCCAGGGATGCCAGTAAGGGCAATAAGATAATCGTCGTTATCCAGGGTATTTGACTGCCAATCATGACTAAGGATATATGCCTATCGTTAATGTTGGTTACATTGTATTAAGTTTCGTAAAGGTTTGAGAAGAGGAGAAGCACAAGCATACCAAATCTTCACAATAAACAGGACTAATACAAAGCTTCTCTTCAACTCAGGTTGGGGAGCGGCTGAGTGAAATTTATACCACACAATTGTGAAATTGTCAATAATTGAATCTTGGCTACCGATCGCCCATCCATTATCCTTTATCCTTTGAATCACCGATTGGGGATGTGAGCGTGGGGTGGCGCGATCGCACTTCGCTAGTCGAACAGGGTTTGTAGGGGCGGGTTTAGGGACTTTCGTTTCGCTATTAGATGATAACGTTTGTTCAAAACCCGCCCTTTCCCAAGGTAGTGGACTTATTAATTATCCTTTTTTGTCAATAAACCCACCCCCACCAAGTTTTTAGTTTTAAATGAAATAAGATATGAGGTTGTTAGACAGAAATGCTAAAGAAGCTGATTCTGAAAAATTGGAAGATTTTTCGGTATGCGGCATTACCCATTGATCCACTTACAGTTTTGATTGGGGCAAATGCGAGTGGAAAGTCTAACGTGATAGAAGCATTAGAGTTTCTTAAAAGAACCGTTAGCGGCAAAGAACTATCCGAATTTGCAATTCCTAAACGTTCAACCGTAGCGCAAAAATTAGATTTATGTAAGTCTTCCCCTAACACCTCTGACAAAACTTGCCAGAGTTCATATCCCTCATCTTTCACATGACCCTTAGTGCATTGATACCTCTGGGCAATCTCTCTATACTTCTCACCATTGAGAACCCCCTTCAAAATTGCCACTTGCAGATTATTAAGGTGTTTACCCGTTTGCTGAAAGACTAACTCATCAATCGACTGTAACACCGCTTCCCAGTTCATCTCCTCAGCTCGACTCCTCCCAAACATCTGGCATCCTGCTATTATCCGTCTTCCTCCGTCTTTATCCGCCCTTTTAACATTTTTTTAATAAAATCCCCGTCTTTTTCCGTCTTTTTCCGTCTTGTAAATATTGAGATAACTCAATGATAATAGAGCTATCTGCACTGAGGGAAACAAAATGAAAATAGCAGGGGAAGAAGTTTTTGTTGTTAGACACTCGTCTAATACAGAAAAGTGTCTGATCTACGCTCCACTCAGAAGCTATTTAGCACAAGTACCAGAGCCAATTGGTCGCCTGATCTCAGCAGAACACGAAACACCACTAAAAACGGCTTTCATCGGACATTTAGCAAAGCGTCCACTTCTGGATATGTCAGAAGTCTTACATCATCTGCATAATGCCATACCAGAATTGTCAATTGCCATCACCGATAATTGTACTCTACGCTGTGTGTATTGCCATGCTTCTGCTGGGGAACCACACAAGCTAGCAACGATGAGTACAGAAGTAGTGGATGCCCCTACCTTTTTGAAATTATTGACTTAATCGCTGAAGAATTCCCCGGAAGATCTATTGGTCTTGAACATCTAAATCCCTTGGGAAGGGCGCTTCAGCATAAAGAGCCACTGGTTGAACCACCAGACAAAGAAGTATTTGCTCAAAAAATTGTCGAAGCCTTAAAATATACACAAGACAAACCTGTACATATTTTAAATGCTGCATCAACTGAATACAATCTTATCCGACCTGTGTTTTGTTCAAATATAGGTATTCCTAACTGGACGGTTTCCACCAATGGGGATGTTGTTGCTTGCGGTCGAGATAATGCACCTGATGAGTTTGTCTTTGGATATTTTAATCGAGAAACAAACACGATAGTTTTGGATCAGCAAAAAATTGCTAACTTGCATTGTATGAACGTCTTAAACTATCCTGAATGCGTTGATTGTTTTTGCAAATATCACTGTGCTGGCGACTGTCCAGATAGACGCATTGCTGACAAGTCAGATTGCCATTCTATTCGAGAGATTGGTCGCCATGTCTTAACCGAAAAATTAGTTCTTGAACACACCAGTAAAAAGGGAAAATAAAAATGAAAATTTTTGCCCAAAAACCGGATCGATTTGCCGACCCTCAAGGTTGTGAGATTGTGAACACTGATTTTGCCAATGTTACAGATTTTGTCAACATTGTCGAAATGGAAGTAGATATGGGCTTTTTGTCTAATCCATTTTTTGATCCGGCTTCGAGTTGTCCAAGTAAGGGTTGTCAACGGGTCATGTATTGCTCATGTGACTGCAATCATTGTTCTTGGGGTATTCTGTGAAGTTTGCCGATTGACTCTAGGTATGAATTAACTATTTATCGAATAGGGATAAATGACTAATTTATTACCTATTTTTGTGCCGAATCCTGCCTGGATAAAATCAAATAATACGGCATATTAACGCGATAAAATACATAAATCATTTCAGCTTTAGTGATGGTCGTTGTTAAAAAAATCCCTGATTATTTTTTCTACTTGCTACCAGCGGTAAAAGCTTGGGGAAAGGAAATGCCATCGGGTAAATTACTTAAAGTAACCAATCCACCCATCATCGCGCCCCCGACTCCAGGGGAATAGACATCAGCCCCGGTTAAATACAGTCCGGGAATGGGGGTTTGTGTGCGAGTCCAAACTAAATTCTCCGGCTGAATGCGATCGCGCACAAAAGGTAGTCCGTAAATTCCACCCTTAATGTGATTGGCGAAGAATTCATTAGTTAGGGGTGTGGAGAGTTCCTGATATTCAACCCGATCCGAAAAACCCGGATAGTGTTGTTCTACTATGCCAATAAGCGCCTGACTCAGCCGTTGTTTCCAGGCTTGATAGTCCTGATCTCGATGACGCCAGGGTTGTTCGCGCCAAGGGGTAAAGCTATCATAGTCAGCCCAGGCGATAATTTCTGCTGTATGGGTTTGAGTGTGCGGATCTTTCAGGGATGGAAAAGACATCCAGACTTGGGGCGGGTTGACCTCTTCAATCCCTTGCTTTCGCCGTTCGTAGGTGGCATCATGGTCGAGTGAGTTGTATATCCAATAGTTTGAGGCTTGAAATCCCAGTGGGCGAGGATCGGAGAGTCCCAAGTATAAGGTAATATTTGTTGTCGGGGGATGCTGTTCGATAAAGCGGCGCAGGGATTGGCGAAAGCCGAGGGGATAGTCTGGGGGAACTAACTTCAAGTAGGTATTAGCCGCACCCGCGTCTGAGATAATTACCGGGGCGTAGTAGGATTCAATGGTCTCGTCTTTGCCATTGAGCTTACGCGCCTTTACCCCGACAGCACGTCCATTTTCGATTAAAATCTCGGTCACTTCCCGATTTAACCGGAACTGTCCCCCGGATTTTTTCACAATTGTACCAACCGCCTTGGCAATTCCCCCCGCACCTCCCACTGGATAATAGCCACCGTCGCCATAGTGATTGACGAGGATGGCGTGCATGGCAAATAGACTCTGGCTGGGAGGGAGTCCGTAGTCTCCCCATTGAGAGGCGAGGATTGTTTTAAGTTGCTCGCTTTGGAAGTGGCGATCCAGATACTCTTTCGTTGTCAGGTTGAGATCAACTCGATGCCACAACTGCCACAAATAGGCGATCGCTTTAAATAAAACGGTACCATTTTGCCCCATGACGTGCCAGAAATAGGCAGTGGCGGCTTGGTCAATGTCGCGGAAATATTGCCGAATCGCTGGTTCCTCTTGGGGAAATTGGGCGATTAAATCACTTATTTGGCGTTTTTTACCACTATACAGATCGAAGGTGAAGTCTGGATAGATAAATTTCTCGAAGGGATCGGGCATTTTTGCCCACTGCACGTTTTTGCCCGTGACTAAATCAAACAGGTTACGCAGGGATGAGCCTTCCTCCATTTGTCCGACGTAGTGGACACCGACATCCCAGTGAAATTGTTGGCGCTTGAAGGTGTGGGTAAACCCTCCGGCTTTGAAGTGGCGCTCTAGCACCAGGATTCTTTTCCGGCGTAGTTGCGCCATGAGACTGGCGACGGTTAATGCGCCGATACCGGAACCAATCAGAATTAGGTCGTAGTGATTGTCTGAGGCGTTTGGGGAGGTCATGGATTTGATCGTGCCTCTGGATGCGTTCTACCTATGTTTACACTGATAACAAACCCTCTTGCTTCCACTGGGGCAAGATTACCTGCCAATGCAATCGAAAGTGTCTGCTCTTCCCAAACTGCACCTAACGCTAAACCAGCATCATAAGGTAAAGGTAAGACATTAAGACTCGATCCCGTATCCAATAAACCTAAAGTCTCCCAAACACAATCCCGATACCTTAAAGTTATGGGTACATAGGGAAAAATATTACTCTGTCCCGCTTTGTTCCTTCGTTCTACAAAAGGGAATCGTTTAGCATTCTGCATTTTCTTGAGTTTTTGCTTGTTCTAATAAGCTGAGTAATTTTTGAGCAGCATCATCATAATCATAAGGCGACCAAGTCCGATAAACTGTGTTAGCGTTCAATGGTTTTATCTCTTCTTCTTTCGCCAATTCAATCATTAGGAATTGCATAACTTGAAACTTCTCAGCACGGGATAACTGCCGTAGTTGAGCCAATAATTCAAGATTTGACATAATAAGTTAGTTAAATTCATCTTTCCATTTTATCACTTCCCCACAGCTTTAGCCTAACCTACATCGGCTCTCTTGCACTTAACGTGATAATTTTTATTGATATTTGACAGGGATTAGTTCACCCCTGGGTGTGGGGTTACTCAAAAAGAAGGCTCCGCCTACGTTCTTCAACCCCACCGACAAAGTGGCATTGGTTTACTCCCCCAACCATTACCGCCTAAGATGAATTTATAGTCGGGGAGTTGAGTCGCGGCACGAAAGAAAAATCTACATCCCAGAAGGCGACTAGGGCGTCCGGTTTTTTGATGTCTAAAACAGCCGCTTCTAATTGTTTGTCAAAGACGCCAATCCCACTGGCTGTGACTATAGAGACGTTGCCAGCAACGTCTCTACTTCACATTATTTGCTGATAGGTTAATCTCTTCCTCAGGGTAGATGTTCTGAATGGTTTAACCTGATTTGCGTTGTTTTGAATACTGTCGTTTAAACAATGCTCCAAAACCTAGGGCTGTAGCCGAACCAAGTAGAGTCAAGGGTTCAGGTACGGGTGTGGATGGAGTAGAAAACCCCTCAATTTTTAACTCGACTCGAGAACGAGCTTGTGCTTGGTTAGGGTTAGGTGCGCCATCCAACCAACTCATCCTAGCAATACCAGAAAGAGTGCTAATTTGGGTATCGCTGGAAAAATAGTTTTTGGTGATATTTTGATTTCCCTGTGTTTCAGGTGCAACAGCGGAACTCGACACTGGATCAATATCAATTCCGTTAATTGCATCGACTTGCAAAAACATTTCAGTACCCGGAGCCACTTTTCCCTTTTCGATTTCGGTTTGTGATCGAGTCCAGAGGTAGAATCCATTAAAGGATGTTGCTGGTGGAGTCGCCTGGTAATATGAAATAGTTTGCTCTTGAATGGTAAAGGAAACCGTATTTCCATCCCAATCTAATGTCCAGGGAACCTCTTGCTGATTCTGCCAATCCCAGTGGAATTGGTCTTTTGGTATCGGAAAATTATCTTCTCCGATGCCCAACTCCCAGTCACCTGATCCTTTAGCACCAGCTCTGCCATCCAATGTCCAGTTCAAGTTAGTCCAGCCATCAGGGGGATTCCCTCCCTCCTGGACAAAGTTTACGTTGACCGCAGATGCTGGTTGGGATAGCACGCCAAAACTAATGACAGATGCTCCTACAGCTAAACTTGTGGTAATCAGCTTGTTGCGTATTAAATTCATGGCAACCTCCAAGTAATGTGGAGATTATTTTTATAGCTACTGTCACGTAGTTTAATTCTTTGAGCAGAGTTAATTCTAAAATTTAATATTAAAACACATCATTATACGTTTCTTGGCAAACTGCACATTTTCTTAATGATCAGTCTATGTACTCAGTCAAAAAAGATTAATAAATGATAAGTTGTAAGCGTCATGCTACTACTGGCGTGGCACAATTAATGGAAGGGATTGTATTGTCCAGCACGAGTGCTCACGAAGACTTCAACGCCCAAGCCAGAAATAGCTCAGTGTAATACAATGCCAACTGATTACTCACACCATTGAAAACCGCATCAAAGGCATGTTCAGCCCAGGGAATTTCTAACCAAACAGCACGATTTCCAGAAGCTTGTAATTGCTCGTAGAGTTGGTGTCCAAACTTTGCCTTGATGATATGATCCCGACTCGCGTAGACCAATAACGTAGGAGGCAGATTGGATTTAATATAACGAATAGGAGAAGCTTGCCCATAGAGTTCTGGAACTTCATCCGGTGTTCCGGCTAAGAAGTCATGGAGAATCGAACGAACGTTGATGGGGTCAGGACAGGGCAAATCATAATATCCCTGGTTGAGGTCAACGGGTCCGTAGTAATTCACCACAGCCCGAATCGGAATCGTATCTAGATGATAAGCTGCAAGTGCTGCCAGTTGCGCTCCTGCCGATCGCCCCATGAGAGCAATTCGTTCGGTATCAATTTCCAACTCATTAGCATGGCTTTGGATATAGGATAGAGCCGCCTGTACATCCTCAAGTTGAGTCGGAAAGTGATACTGGGGAGCATGGCGGTAATCAATCGCGATCACAGAGTAGCCCTGATTTGCCATGTAGCGGTTAAATGTCTCATTGTTATCGGGAGTCCCTATTTGCCACGCCCCCCCATATATGGTAATAATCGTCGGATAGTTGCCAAGCGTCAACGGTCGGTAAACATTGAGTTTAAGGTTTACCCCATCCGGCTGAGAAAATATAATCCCTCGATCAATGCGAACCTCCGCGATCGCAATTCCCCGAAACGCATCGGCTAAAACAAAAGGCTGGGGACGCATGGGTGTCTGTGCATCCTGGGAAATTGTTGCCAAATCCGCTACACCCAGATCCCTCTGCATTTGAGCCGCTATTCGTGCATTCACTCTTGGAAACTGAATTAACGGCAAAAGGCTGAGGATTAAACCCAGCAAGCTACAGATTACGGCGACATTGTACAGACCGCCTTGCTGTAAATTGAAGATAGCCAGCATGAGTGCGATCGCATTCACACCCAGCAGCCAAGGACTGGCTTCTGGCGCAGCCACAGCTAGAGGTAACATCCATAACTTAGGCGCTGGGACAATCACCCAGAGACTCAGAAACAATGCTATTCCACTCAGGAACAAAGGAAAAAACAGCGACAGTAGGACTATGCCTAACAAAACCAGTGCTGTTTTCCCTTTGATGCTTTGCCCTGTGCTTTTGTCCCAGTTAACTTGGAGCATGGAATGAAAAATCGATGATTATACTTTAATCCTACATCGGCTATATAAAACGAATACCATTCCGGACATAGAATGTCGGCTAATGTCAGAAAACGTCAATAAAATTTTTGGACTTGCTCATCCTCGACAGATACAGAAGTTTTGACTTCATTTTTAACGCTCACTGAACGACTAAACTGACGTTCTAACTGAACCGATTTTCCTCGAAGTAATTCTCTAGCGCCATCACTGTCTACGGGTTTTGAGAATAAAAATCCTTGACCATAGTGACATTGCAACGCCACTAAAGGCGAAATTTGTTCCAATAACTCAATTCCCTCAGCCACCACATCCATACTCATGGTACGGGCGAGGGTGATAATCGCTTGAACAATTTCTGAGTTTTCACCTAACGCACCAATCCGACTGATAAAGGAGCGATCAATTTTTAGCGTACTAATCGGAAAATTATGTAGGCGGCTTAAGGAAGAATAGCCAGTGCCAAAGTCGTCAATGCACAGGTGAATTTGCCGTTTTTTCAATTCCAACAGTAAGTCTTTGACCAGTTCCGGATTATCGATTACCACACTTTCGGTAATCTCTAACTTTAAACTGCCAACTGCAATATTGGTTTCCTCTAATATTTGGTCAATTTGCGCCAATAAATCCGGTTGCGTAAACTGTTTACAGGACAAATTCACATTCATCGTCAACGGTTGAGGACTGGAAAATTGCTGCTGCCAAATACTGAGTTGGCGACAAGCTTCCCGCAGTATCCACCAGCCGATCGGAATAATTAATCCAGTTTCTTCGGCGATGGGGATAAACTCGGCAGGAAAGACTAACCCGCGTTGCGGATGTTGCCAACGTACCAATGCTTCAAAGCCAGTAATTTGATGGGTGAGTAGGGAGACAATCGGTTGATAATGGACTTGAAATTCTTGCCGTTCGATCGCACGCCGCATATCGGTTTCTAGCTGTAATCGATCAACCGTGCGACTCAACATTTGGTTCTCAAAGATGGCATAGCCCGGTTTACCTTGGGAACGGGCGCGATGCATGGCGGTATTGGCGTTACGGAGTATGTTTTCAGCCGATAAAACCTGGCGATCGCGATTCGTATTTAGGGCAATGCCAATACTGGCTGTCATGAACACGTCCCGCCCTTCCAGGTTAAAGGGTAATGTCAATTGTTGCTCAATCCCATCTGCCACTTGAATCCCATCACAAACCCCCTGAATCCCTTCTAGCAGGATAGCGAACTCATCCCCACCCAAACGGGCGACAGTATCCGTGGGACGCAAGCACTCTTGTAGGCGCTGTCCAAACTCTTGCAGCAATTGATCGCCTAAATGATTTCCCAAACTTTCGTTAACCACTTTGAAGCGATTGAGATTGAGTAACACCACGGCAAATCGATAGGGCGGAGAATCCCGGTTCTCCCCCTGATCCGGTTGGGCGCGTCGTCCAGCTTGCTGCAAGCGATCCATGAATAAGGCGCGGTTCGCTAGTCCAGTGAGGCGATCATAAAAGGCATTAAACAATAATAGTTCTTCTGCTTGTTTGCGATCGGTAATGTCGAAAGCATAAATGCGAATACACTCGATTTCGGAAACGTAATGCAGGACTTGTTCGTAAACAACGTCCCCAATTTTCACCTCACGTCTAAATGACCCTTGCTGCTGCATCAACCGAATCATCGAGGGCATTTCTGCCAAAAATGGATGTTCAGCTTCACTCTCTAATAATTCGGGCAACAAGCGCATGGCTTCTGGATTAAGATAACGCACCCGCCCTGCTAAATCAATTTCGACAATGGGATTGGGGGTCAATAGGGGAAACGAGGCTAAACGGGCTGTTTCTTGATGGGTGAGACAATGTTCGTTTTGATCCCGTCCGATGGCAAAAAAGAAGTCAAGTTCACCCGTTTTCTTAAAAACCTGTTGGCTACGCCATTCTACCCAAAGTTCTCGACCCTCTTTGGTCAGGACTCCGGTTTCATGGACGGTGGGCGATTTTAAGTCTGACTTTTCATCAGTGGTTTTGATTAATTTGGCAAAGGGTTTGCGGTCAACGTCTCGAAGAAACGTATTCACAAAATCTGTTCCCCTCACTTCTTCCAAGGTATAACCCAAGGTTTCCAGTAATCTGGGATTCATCATCCGAGTTTTTCCCTGGGGGTCAATGGCGACAAAAAAGCCACCATGGGTTTCGACTAAATTTTGATTAAATTCTTGTTGCTGGTGCAGTTGTTCGGTTAACTGTTGGCGTTCCATCACCAACCCCAACTGCATCGCGATCGCACTCACCCATTCGATCCATTGGCGATCGCTGGGATGAGAGTGGCGGGTAAAAAATGTTAAGACAGCGAGTACCCGATCATCGAGGAGAATGGGGATTGCGCCTCCAGCTTGAAACCCTTGCGGCTGATTGGTTGCGCTAAGCAGAGTGCTTTCGGCGTCAGGATCAATCCTATTTGCCTTGGTTTGGTCAATCCATTCTGGTTGTTTTGATGTCCACACCCGTCCAGGTAAACCGATATTGGGGGGAAATGTTAATGTTTCTCTGGTGCGTCGAAAGGATTGCAGCTTAGAGGGATCACCAGACCAGGCTTGGCTACAGGTTAAACTGTGAGAATCAGGCATCGGCAGCCATGCTTCACCATAATCCCAACGGGTGACTTCACAGACACGATGCAGCACTAGATCCAATGCTGAGTGAAGATCCGGAACCTTGGCGATCGCCGGAATCAGAGATTGCAACAGACGGAGTTGTTCGGACATGTACTAAAAAACCCTTTTATCATAGATGCTTTCATAGGGTGCGATTGTCACCGATAGTGATATCGATGTTGAATAATCGCACTTGTTTGATGCTCTACGATAGATGCAACCCTTACATCCAGCCTTAGCTGGAAGATGTTGAGCCATAAGTCGATTGGGTCAGATGTTGAGTTCCTAAATGTCTGATCCTTAGAGTCCTGACTAGGAAATGTTCTGTCTAGCCCCTAGCTGTTACTGACCTGAAACATCGCCGTTGTTTGGTCGTTGGTTCGGCGATCGCTCCCCATTTTGACTTAGCCCACCATTTACTTATTTTCTATTGTTATGAATAATTCAGTATTTCTTTGTATGTTCAATCACTTGGTTAGTTGATTTAAATCACACTGAATCTGTGATTATTATACAGTAAACCGCCTAACTTACCCTAACTTAACCCTCTCAGAAATTCTAAGTTTGATGAAGATAAACGGCGAGACGACTGCATTCAATGTTTAAGAAAAATTTATCCGATTACTTCAATTATACGGCTTAGGGGTGATGAAGTCTGGCGATTCAATCCCTAATTTCACGTTAAGGATCTCCCTATCCTATCCATATTGTTTACAGGTTCATCCTTGTAGGGCGACAGGACA